>JAQWDG010000247.1 GCA_028705545.1 Methanoregula sp.
ATTCTCGAACGCGATATCACCAACATCCTTGCCTTCTTCGAGCGGAAGTACAAACTTAAGAGGGATCCCGGGGATGCACTGCGATGCGTGACCGGCTGAGTGTCTTTGGGATCGATATTGTCAAAGGTTCAGTACGATCACGGTCACGCCGGCCGATGTACGCCCTCATCCGGATGGTTGACGGGAACATCGAGAGCGAGAGCACGGTCTCGATGTTCCGCCTCTTCCGGCTGCTCTCCGAAGAGCGGCCCGATATCCTAGCCGTCGACAGCATCCAGGAGATCGCAACCGACCAGCACGAACTCTTCTTTTTTTTACAAGGGCTGCCCCCGCAGACAAAGCTCGTGCAGGTGACGGGCGGGGAGAAAAAGGAGACGCTCGGGAAAGTTGCGGCCCGGTACAACATCAGCTTTGACCGGTTCGATCCGTTTGCCGAGGCCCGGACATCGGCGCGGGTGGCGTCGCTTGGTGCCGGCGTTGAAGTGATCGCTTTTGAGAATGAAAGCGAGGTCGTGGTGAGCCGGCACCGTTCCCCGGGCCGGGGCGGGTGGAGCCAGAACCGGTATGTCAGGAAGATCCATGGTGCGGTCCAGCTCAAAGGAAGGGAGATTGAAATGCAGCTCGCGGCGGCGGCCTTGCGGTACGAGAAGAAGGAGACGAAAGCCTTTGGGGGATGCAGCCGGGTGGCGTTCCGGGTTTTTGCCCCCCGGGGCGAGGTACCGGTCTCCATGTACCGTGGCGCCGATGTTCAGGTCAGGATCAGCGGGAAGAGGCTTGAGAGGATCCGGTACCGCCCCCTCTCGGGAAAGCCCCGCAACCTGATCGTGGGGATCGACCCGGGCACCACGACTGCTGTCGCGGCCCTCGACCTTGACGGGAACCTGATGCTTCTTTCCAGCTCGCGGCAGATGAACATGTCCGGGGTGATCGAATCGCTGTACAAGACGGGAAAACCGCTCGTGATTGCTTCCGATGTACAGGAGATGCCGTACTCGGTCGAGAAGATCCGGCGGGCGTTCTCGGCCATCGCATTCACGCCAAAGCAGGACACGAGCGTCGAGGCGAAAGTTGCGCTCACCCAAGGGTTTCCGTACGAGAATGTGCACGAGCGGGACGCCCTCTCTGCGGCGCTCGACGCTTTCCACCACTATGACGCCAAGTTCCGGAACCTCATCCGCCGCGTCCCCCCGGGCCACGACCTCGACGAAGTCCGGGCCCGGGTGATCCGGGGCCAGGCGCTCGACCAGGTGCTCGGCGACCTTGCCACCGTCCGGGCCCCGGCCGAGGCCCCGGTGGAAACCGCCCCGGCGCCGGTTACGGCCCGACAGGACGAGCGTGTGCGGGTGCTCGACGGGATGGTAAAACGCCTGCGCACCTACGCAGCCGAGCTCGAAGAGACCATCAAGGCAAAGGAGTACGAGATCCACCGGCTTCAGGGCCGGCTCCGGGCGGTGCATGACAAACGGGATCTCGAACTTGCTAAAGAGACCGAGATTACCAAACGCGACGCGATCATCCAGAGCCTGAAAAAACGCCTCCGAAAGGAGGAACGCCACAATCGGACACTTGCAAAGCGGGTGGACCGGATCCGGAGCTTTGCCGAACTCTCGCTCGATGGCGAAGCGGTGCCGGTAAAGGTGATGGACGCGCTCACCAGAGAGGGCCTGCGCCGGCTTATTGAGGACACCGGCATCTGCGAAGGGGACGTAGTCTTTGTCCAGAAAAGCGACGGGTGGGGGAAAGGGATTGTAAAAGATCTTGCGGACACGAAAGTAGGGGCGGTTGTTGTCCCGGCTGCAATCCTTGACGGCCGTGACCTTCATATCGGGCCGGCATTCCGGGAGGCCGGTATCCCTCTCATCGCTGCTGCCGATGCCGGCGTGCAGGTGCGGGGGAAGAAGGGCCTTGCCGCAAAGGATCGGTTCCACGAGGCCGTTACCCGCTGGCAGGAAGAGCAGGCGCAGTTTGTCCGCGAGAAAGAATCGAATAAAATCGAGCACATGTTCAAAGAGTATAAGAGCGAACGCGGTAAGGAAGCAAAGAAGGGCGGGGGGCAAAGCGTTGGACGACCGTGAACTCTTAAAGACCGTGATGGGGATCGTGGGCGAGGAGAACTGCCGGGACGACTGCGCTGTCTTTCCCTGCGGCGACCGGGCGATGGTCGCAACGACCGACATGCTCCACAAAACAACCGATTTCGTGGACGGGATGAGCGACTGGCAGATCGGCTGGATGAGCGCCGCGGTCACCATAAGCGACATCGCGAGCATGGGAGCGTCACCCGCGTATCTTCTTATCGCGGTCGGCCTCGACCGCTGGGAGCAGCTCGCCGGTGTTATGCAGGGCGCAAAGGACTGCTGCACCCGGTTTGGCGCACAGATCATCGGTGGCGACATCGACCGGCACGGGGAGCTCACGGTCGTGACCACCGGCCTCGGGCTTGTGGAAAAAGAATTCCTCGCCCGGCGCGAAGGGGCCCGGCCCGGCGACCTTGTCTGCATCACGGGCGTTCCCGGGCAGGCGCAGGCATGGCTTGACGGCTACAAACAGTTTGAGAAATTCCTGTTCGAGCCGCAGCCCCGGGTCGCGGAGGGACAGGTCCTTGCCCGGGCCGGGGTCTCGGCCATGATGGACGACAGCGACGGGATCGCGCTCTCGCTCTACGATCTTATGAGCGTGAATGCATGCGGCTTTGCCATCGATTCGGCGCTCGTGCCCCGCCCGGCCGGGATCCCGGAGCCGCAGGCACAGGAACTCGCGCTCTATGGCGGCGGGGACTACGAGCTGATCTTTGCCATTTCCCCGGACCGGTACCCGGTAAAAGGCGTTCCCTGCACGGTGATCGGGAAAGTTACCGGAGAAAAATCCGTGCTCGTGGACGTCAGGCCCATGGAGAAACGCGGGTACCAGCATAAATGGTCCTGAAGGAACATTTTCGCATTTTCCTTAAATACGAACAATAAGAGATACTGAAATAGAGAAGGGATCGCCGCCATGGAATCGCTGGAGAGCAAGCTGGACCGCCTTTCCCCGGACCAGCGCCGGGAAGTCGAGGACTTTGTCGATTTTCTGATCCAGCGGGCGGAAGGGATCCGGGTCACAGTGCAGGTTGCGCCGGCATCCCGCGATGCTTTACCGTCAATAAAATCCGTTGCACCCCCGCTGATCATGGCCGACCCGGTCGTGCCGGAAGAACCCCTGGTGC
>JAQWDG010000248.1 GCA_028705545.1 Methanoregula sp.
CTAATTACGCGGGCGATCTTTTTTTGGACGGGCTCCTGTACACAGGAAATGAAATGAAGGCCTGTTTTGGGAATCTGATCCGGGCTGGGGGAGATACGATCCGGCAAACCGGTTTCTCCGACGGTGAGCCTGCCGGCAGGGTATCCTTTTTTGCATTGCTGGAACAGGAATTCGCAAAAAACCGACAGGAAATGGGGATTTTCCCGCACTTTTCACGTCGGAAAATGTACGCACGGAATAGCACGAAACAGAAGGCCGATCGTTTCCCGGACGGGCTTCTGGCACACGGAAATGAAAAGAAGGCCTGTTTTGGGGTGCGGGTCGGGCCAGGGGACATACGATCCGGCTGACCGGTTTCTCCGACGGAGGGATGGTCCCCGGATCACGGGTTTTTCCGATCCGGCAAGCGGGTTTCGCAAAAAAGCATGCCGGTTTTCGGGATCTCTTTCTGACCCCACGACGGAGAAATGCGGATCCGGGACAAGCGTATTTGGGCGTGTTTGGACGGCCGATGTCCAGGGGGATCGCAGGGAGGGATGCGGGACACAAAAGAAAGGGGACAGTGGTTTTTCCGCTGGGATCCTTGCCACGGACTTTTATCGATCGGTCCCAGTGCCCGGCCTGCGACTTGCGGGGCCGGTGCGAAGCCGGGGGGACTGATGAGAAGATGTCGGTATACTGCCGGGAAGAGGAATTAAATGCGAAATTATAACCGGTGATGGCATTTCCCCGCTCAGGCCCGGGGTCGCAACGAACTTGTCACGCTGATTTTTCCTGCCCATCCCGGAATGCCCGACGCCGGGTTGTTATACCGCCGTCCCGATCACTCCCCGCTGCCGCAAAACCGGGAGTACCCGCGCCAACAAAGCCGCCTGCCGAAACATTCCTGATGACCGGTCTATGGACACCGGCCCTCCCGCGAGCCGCGGCATGGGTTCAGTATCGAACAGAACAGGCACATCCTCAATGCCCTGCTTTTTTGCCTCGGCTGCGATGAGCGAATAAATCCCTTCGATGGTTTCGGCATCTGCCGTCTCGTTTTCGTAAATACCTACGGCAACCGATCCCAGTGCATCGTACCCGTACGCAATCACCGGGCCGCGGGGATACATGTACTGTTCGGCTACAGGAATTTTTGTCGATTCATAGATCCTGTCCAGTTTTTCATACCATGCATCCCGTTCGATTGAACGGGTAAATCCCGACATGACGCCACGGGAAATTACCGTGTGATCGTTACCGAACACCGGAACCGGGCCGTACGATCTGATGAGATAATCCGAGTAACAGGGCGCAAGAACTGCATAGGTATTATCGCTTACAACTCCTCCCGATACGCTCACCGCAAGGAAAAGCAAACAGAGGGCACCTGAAATGACGATTCGCGTTTTCATGGATGTGGCAACACCATCACGTTAAAGACCTGTGTCTTTAGGGGAACATTGGGAAACACCGGGTTATTACCCGGTGGAAAAGAGAAGATTCCGGTCTAACAATTCCGATACGATTATTATACGATCCCTGCGTCTTTCGCGGTACTGAAATGAAAGGCTATATGATTCTCTTTACCAGTATTCTTGTACCATGGAGGAGACGACCGAATACACTCTCGATACATCCACCCTCGACAGCATCTCCTCGGAAACGCGGGTTCTTATTCTCAAGTCCCTTTACAACCGCCAGAAAACAAATGCCGAACTTGCAAGGGAGTTGTCGCTCACGCCGCCGACCATCCGTCACCATATCGAGCGGCTGAAAGAAACCGGGCTGGTGGAATCGCATGAAGACGGCCGCAAATGGGTGTATTACCATCTCACACCGTTCGGCGAGGCCCTGATTCGGCCGGATAAGAAGTGGAAGTTTTCTGTCGTCCTGTCAGCGCTCCTGACGTGCGTGACCGGGCTTGCGGCAGTTGTTACGTATCTTACGCTGCCGAGATTAGCTGCACGACCGCTCTTTCCAAGCCTTATCGATCCGTTTTTCCTGATGTTCGTTGTTGCCGCTGTCGCGCTGGTTGTCCAGCTGCTGGTTCTGGCATACGTATTTTTGAGGGGATCAACGTATCCGAACGAGAAACCTGAATGATGCAGGTCACCACGAATCACGTACTCCTCTTTGTGTGCCCCATCGTCTCAAGGTCGTCGGGCGTCACCACTCCACCCGGAATCCTTGTCACGATCGCCCGGGTTGTTGCATCCCGCCGGGGGATCCCCTCGTACGTATCGGTCATGGCAGGGCTCCGATACGAAGGCTTGTACCGCAGGGGATTATCTCTTTTGTGCCGGGCGGGGCCAAAAAAACAAAGAACGTGTAAACCCGGGGTTTCTTTTAGCCATAAAAACCGTGCGAAAAAGGGCCGGTGCCGCATTTTTCCTTTGCGGCCGATCATAAGAGAGGGTCTGTTCACCGTCCGGCCCATAGCCCGGGACAGAGATACCACGGAAAGGTCCGGGCCGGATCCTGCGGCAGGACGTGCTCCCCGCCGGCACCACAAAACACCATAGAACTCCCCGATCCAGTGCCGGCGGGATGAGCATGCCAAAAAGCCCCGCAAGGGAACTTTTCATGCATTGTCTGCCTGACGAGGTTGTTATTTCCGGCCGGGCATAAACGTGGCGTTGAGTGAAAAATTTCCTGCACAAAATAAGGATAAAATCTGTGTACCGCACGCATCGAATGGTTTTTCCTTAAATCGTCCCACCCTTCTGCACCCTGCGCACGTTTCGTATCTCAACACATTCGTTCCCGCCAAGCGCCGCGGCAATCGCCTGGACATAGGGCTCCTGCCGGGTCATGCTCGGAGAAGCTTTCGGGTCGTCGCGGTGACCTTTCCGGCCCATCCCGACGTGGCCGGTTGCAATGAAATACAAAAAATCCTCTTTTGGCAGGTTCCAGCGGCAGTTGATCTTCATGCGGACATTTTCGGGGTTCTTTGGATTCGGGTACATCTCCGCCCGGGTCCCGGCGAGCGGGACCGCACCGCCATTGTTCGACTGCGAGAGTTCAACGACCCGGGCCCAGAGCGCATCGCAGGCCAGATGAGCCTCCGGGCACGTCCGGCAGTAGCGGTTGGACGGCGGGTACCCGTCGCCCTGGTAGTGTACACAGAACCGGATGTCCATAGGAGGATGTAAGAGCGCCGGTATTTTAATCTCTCACTGTTCGGCAGGGGACATGCATGCGGAAAAGCCCCGCAAAGGAA
>JAQWDG010000249.1 GCA_028705545.1 Methanoregula sp.
GTCCCGGTCATCCTCTTCTTTCTCGCAAGCGCCCTTGTCATCGGGATGCTCGCCCGGAGCTTCAAGGAGCTCTCGTTTATCTCGATTTTTTTCTCGACTGTTGCCACGTCGTACCTGTTCTTCCCCAGCATCTTTGCCAACGTGCACGTGATCAGCCTGATCTCGCCGCTGACGCTTATCGTGCTCACGCTCGAAGGGACCGCGTGGACGGCGGCGGATTACTGCTATGCGACCGTGCTCTTCTGGCTCACGAGCGCCGTGCTCTTCTATATCGCGGCCCGGAATTTTAACGAGGAACGTCTCTTCTCGGAAAAACCGCTCCTGCCCCGGTGCCGCGAATTCCTGGCGGGTGCCATCTCCCGCGCCCACCCGTACGCCTCGCTCTTCTGTATTGCCCTTGCCACGATCCCGTTTGTCTTTATGGCGCAGATGATGGGCCTCGTTGTCCTTTTCAACCTGCCCATGCCGCTCTCGCTCGTGCTCCTCATCGTGTTCGCGGCATTTGTCGAGGAGGCGGCAAAGGCAGTCGGGATCTACACGCTCTTTTTCCTGGACCCGGCATTTTTTACCACAAAGCGGCTCGTCCTTGCCTGCGCTGCAACGGCGTTCGGTTTTTTAGTCGGCGAGAAACTCCTGCTCTTTGCAACCCTTGCCGAGATCACCGAATCGGTCTTCGGGAACGTCCTCTTCTTATCGCTCGGTGTAATCTGGCTGCCGTTCCTGCTTCACTTCGCCTGCCTCCTCATCGTTGCATTCTCCATGAAGCGCTGGGGCCGGATCGGGGCGGCTGCCGGGATCCTTGCGGCCGGCATCCTCCACTGCGGGTATAACCTGTACTTCCTCCAGGGGTGGCTCACATGAAGGCCCGGCACATCAAAGTCGTTGCAAAAAAAGAACTGGGGGGCCTCTTCTCCGAAAAGACGATCCTTTTAGCCATCCTGCTCCAGCTTTTTATCGCGCTCTTCTCTTCGTTTTTAATGGTCGGGCTCTCATCGATGTACGACCCGGGCTCGCTTGCCGGCCGTTCGCATTTCCGCTACGATATCGGCTATGCCGGGAACACCTCGCCCCTCCTGTGGGACCTCTCAAACAGTAACGCGTTCCGGATCCACCATGTCGACCTCTCGACCGGTGTGGAACTGCTAAAAGAGCGGCAGCTCTCCGCGGTGGTCTACGTGCCCGACACCGCGGCAAACGATACCGGGCCGGTGAAGATCACGCTCTACACGCTCAAAAGCGATATCATGGGCGCGGTCGCCGATACCAAACTAAAAGGAGTTTTCCTGCAGTACGAGGGCGAGCTCCGCGAGGCCCGCATCGACCGGATCACCGACCGCCCCCTGCCCGTAGAGATACCGGCGTCTTCGGACAGCAGCGGTTACTTCGAGTTCGTGTACGGCCTTTTGATCCCGCTGCTCGTCTTTTTGCCCGGGATCATCTCGGCGGCGCTTGTCATCGATCTCATCACCGAGGAGTACCAGCACGATACCTTAGAGACGCTCGTCTCGACGCCTGTGAGTGTTGCGGACGCGGTCTGGGGCAAAGTGCTTACCTGTATAGTGCTCGTGCCGGTCCAGGCCGGCGCATGGCTCCTGCTGTTGTCCGTAAACCACATCCCCGTTATGGACCCGATGCTTATCCTGCTCCACGTCACGCTCGGGTCCCTTGTCCTGATCCTCATTGCGGCGCTCGTAGCGCTGCACTACCGGGAGCGGACCGCAGCGCAGTTTGTCTTCTCCACGGCCCTTGTGGTTATCATGATCCTTGTGCTCGCCGTCCCGGGGAACCCGCTCAACCTTGTGGCGCAGCTCGCGGTCGGGACGGCGGGATTAGTGCAGTGGATCGTGCTTGCCGGCGCAGGTGCGGCCGCAGTCCTGCTCGGGATAATCCTGCAGCGGTTTGCCGGAAAGGCCGGCCGCCGGCTCCTCACCGGCAAAAACTAAAAAAGAAGAAGTTACTGCATCGCGTACAGGTTCTGGTCCATGATCTTGTAGACCTTGCCGGCCGTGGTGACCCAGACCTCACACCGGTCCCCTGTATTTGTACCCTGCACGATCAACTCGTCGCCCCTCTGTGGCTGGATGCCCTCGTCCATGAGTTCATCGGTAACCGTGCCATCTGAACGCGTGACTTTCATCCGGACGTTCTGGACGTAAGCCTCACCGGGCCCGCCGTTGTAGAGCAGGTGGATCTTGCTCGTGGGCCGGTCTTTCGTGAGCTGGAGGTCGACGTAAATATCGGACGGGATGGGAGCAATGGGTTCGTACGTGGTCGTTATCGCTGTGGGTGTTGCCGTAGTTGTCGGGACTGTCGTGATCTCGGCAGTCTGGGTCTCGACCGGCTTTATCTCAGCCTGGGTCGGGCTCGTGCATCCTGCACACAGCGCACAGAAAAAAAGTACAAAACCTGCGATCGCAATGATGGCCGCTTTCATGAATACACCTTCATTTTTTGCGGTTTTATTATTTTTGCGCCGGGATTATCCGCACCAGGGCGGCTGTGAATCCGGCCCGGCAGCCCCGGTTTTTCACGATGCCGCACGAAAAACCCCAAAATCCCGGGAAAAGAACAGTTAAATTAAAAAGGAGTCATGGAGTAAACTTTACCTATCAGGAGTTTGAGGAATGTACTGTCCAAAATGTGGAAAAGAGACTGATACCTCCGGACAATTCTGCCAGTGGTGCGGCGCCCCGATCGAAGCCGCCGCGGCAGTCCCGGTCGTTCCCGCCGCAGAGGAGGTCGAGGAAACCCCCGATGTCGGCGTGTACGCCGGTCTCGGGCGGCGTTTCGTCGCTTTCATTGTCGATTTTATCCTCATTATAATCTTGGGCCTCATCGCCGTCGCATTCTTCAACCAGGTCAATGGGATCATGTACCTGTACTATATCGTTGCCCTGCATGCGCCCATCGCCACTCTCACGACAGCCGGGACACCGGTAGCGGCGCTCACCCCCATCGTTGCAGCGTTCGGCCTCCTCGTGGTCGTCGTCCCGTGGCTTTACTATGCAGGCTTTGAGTCCTCGCGGGGACAGGCAACGCCGGGAAAAGTTCTCATGCGCCTCGAAGTGACCGATATGGAAGGCAACCGGGTCTCCTTTGCCCGGGCAACCCTCCGGTTCTTCGGGAAATTCATCTCGCTTATCATCATCTTCATCGGTTTCATCATGATCGGAGTCACGAAGAAGCGCCAGGGG
>JAQWDG010000029.1 GCA_028705545.1 Methanoregula sp.
TCGTCAAAGGACTTCCGCTGCCAGTAGACAAGGTCGCGGAGCTCGTCGGCGAGCCTGACGATCTTCTCGTCTGCCAGGTGCCGGCCTTTCAGGTATTCGACCTGGTTAACCAGGCTCACCGCTTCGTACAGGATATCGCGGCGGCTCTTCGCGTAGAGCAGCTCCCACGACTTCTGCTCGTACTTCTCGAAATCTGCACCGTCAAGCGTCCCCTTGACCAGTTCGAGAGCCGCCTCGAAGTGCTTCCGGGTGATGGTGACGGAAATGTCGGCCTTCTTTTTGTCCGCCCCGGCACTGTCCCGGGTCAGCTCGTCGATTACGGCTGCCTTCGTCTCCCGCACGAGCGCTTCGAGATCGGCGCCCACGAAGAACCGGGTCCGGGCGGCAAGTTCGTCGATGCTCACATCGGGGGCAATCAGGTCTTCTATGTCCTTAAGGTAGGTCGTCAGGATCGCTTTTCTTCCCGCCTCGTCCGGTGGCGGGATATAGAGGTGCTTTTCGAGCCGGCCGGGCCGGAGAAGGGCAGGGTCGAGCAGGTCGGGACGGTTTGTCGCCCCGATCACAAAGACTTCTTTTAGTTCCTCGATGCCGTCGAGCTCGGTCAGGAACTGCGAAAGCACGCTCTCGGTCACGTGCGTATTATCGGCAACCGTGCCCCGTTTCGGGAACATGGCATCGATCTCGTCAAAGAAGATGATGCACGGTGCAGACTGCCGGGCCTTGCGGAACGCCTCCCGCACGTGCTTCTCGGAATCGCCCACGCCTTTTGCAAGCATCTCGGGGCCTTTTACCGAGATGAAATTGAGCTGGCGCTTGCTCGCGATGCCTTTCACAAGGAGCGTCTTTCCCGTCCCGGGTGGGCCAAAGAGCAGGATCCCTTTCGGGGGCTTGTACTGGAGTTTCTCGAAGATCCCCGGGAACCGGAGCCGGCCTTCGACCGTTTTTATGAGCGTATCTTTCACATCGTCGAGGCCGCCGATATCCTCCCAGGCGACATCGGGGATCTCGATGAGAACCTCGCGGAGCGCGCTTGGCTGGACCACTTTTCTTGCCGCATCGAAATCGGCCTTCGTGAGCCGGAGCTGCTCGATCACCTCGGCGGGGATCTCCTTGTCGATATCGATTAAGGGGATGATCTTACGAATCGCGTTCATTGCCGCTTCTTTTACGAGGAGCGCGATATCTGCCCCGACAAAGCCGAACGTGGTCTCGGCGAGCAGTTCGAGGTCAACGTCCTTTGCGAGCGGCACGCCCCGGGTGTGGACCTGGAAAATTTCGTACCTGCCCTTCTTGTCCGGGATCCCGATCTCGATCTCCCGGTCGAAACGCCCGCCGCGCCGGAGTGCCGGGTCGATGGAGTTCGGGAGGTTTGTTGCCGCAATCACGATGACCTGCCCCCGCCCGGCAAGACCGTCCATGAGGGCGAGCATCTGGGCCACGATCCGGCGCTCCACCTCGCCCTGAACGTCTTCCCGTTTCGGGGCGATAGCATCGATCTCGTCGATGAAGATGATGGACGGGGCGTTCTCCTCCGCGTCGTGGAACTTGTCCCGCAGGGCCTTCTCGCTGTCCCCGTAGAACTTGCTCATGATCTCGGGGCCCGAGAGCGTGAGGAAGTGGGCGTCCACCTCGTTTGCAACCGCCTTTGCAATGAGTGTTTTCCCGGTGCCCGGCGGGCCGTAGAAGAGCACGCCTTTGGGGGGCTTGATCCCGACCTTCTCGAAGATCTCCGGGTGGCGCAGGGGAAGCTCGATCATCTCCCGCACCAGCTGGAGCTCGCGTTCGAGCCCGCCGATGTCCTCGTACTGGATATTGGTGATCTGCCGTTTCCCCTCTTCAGGTTTGAAGGGCTCGGTCTTAAGCTCGATCTCCGTGTCGTCCGAGACGATAGCAATTGCCCGGGGCGCGACCCGGACGATCACAAACGTGACCGAGTTCCCGAGGATATCGACCCGGAGGGACTGGCCCTCGACTACCGAGCGGCCCCGCAGTATGCGGGAGAGGTACTGCTCCCCGCCCACGAGCCGGGTCTCCTGCGCCGGTTGGATCACGACTTTTGTCGCATAGCCCGCCTCGGACTTGCGGATCTTCACCTTCTCGTCGATACCGGCGCTCGCGTTTGCCCGGATGCTCCCGTCGATCCGCAGGATTGCAAAACCGATGTCCTCGGCAAACCCGGGCCAGACAATTGCCGCCGCGCTCCGTTTCCCCGCGATCTCGATCACGTCGCCCGAGACCATGCCGAGCTTCTTCATCACGTCCACGCTTAAGCGTGCAATCCCCCGGCTCGCGTCGTTATGCGCCGCTTCCTTAACCGTTACTTCGAAAAAATCCGTATCCGCCATCCGGCCACCGTGCAGTGTATGCTCTTGTTTGGTATCAGGAATTCATAAAAGCACCCGTGGGGACAGTCCCGGCCCGGTTTTTGCCCGGCAGACCTGATCGTCCCCCGTTTACGTAAACTAAAATTTACTTGTTTAGAGAACAAGCCAGATTTCTTCAGGAATCGCAAAACCGAGCCTTTATCTGTTCTTTTGAGATACCGGTAAGGTATGAGTATTGTCGCTGATGCCAAGCGCGGCATCGTAACCGAAGAGATGAAGCAGGTCGCGAAAGCGGAAGGCGTGACCGAGGACTTTGTCCGGCGCGGCGTTGCCGAAGGCCATATCGTAATCCCGGTCTCCCCCTACCGCAAGGTAAAACTCTGCGGTATCGGCGAAGGCCTCCGCACCAAGGTCAACGCCTCCATCGGGACCTCCACCGATATCGTCAATATTCCTGAAGAGATCGAGAAGGCGCGGCAGGCGGAACTCGCCGGCGCCGACACCCTCATGGAACTCTCGACCGGCGGGGACTTTACCGACATCCGTAAACAGGTGATTGCAAACACCACCCTGTCGGTCGGGAGCGTCCCGCTCTACCAGGCCTTTATCGAAGCGGCGAGAAAGGACGGCGCGGTCGTAGATATGAAAGAGGACGACCTGTTCCGGATCACCGCCGAGCAGGCCAAGCTCGGGACGAACTTCATGGCAATCCACACCGGCATCAACTGGGAGACGGTAAAGAGGCTCCGCAACCAGGGCCGGCACGGCGGGCTCGTGTCCCGGGGCGGCGCATTCATGACCGCATGGATGCTCCACAACGAGAAAGAAAACCCGCTCTACTCCGAGTTCGACTATCTCCTGGAGATCATGAAGGAGCACGAGGTCACCCTCTCGATGGGAAACGGCATGCGTGCCGGTGCAGTCCACGATGCAACCGACCGCGCCCAGGTCCAGGAACTCTTAATCAACGCCGAACTTGCCGACAAGGCCCATGCACAGGACGTGCAGGTGATCGTTGAAGGCCCCGGCCATGTCCCGATCGACGAGATTGCGACAAACGTCCAGCTCATGAAGCGCGTCACCAACAACAAGCCGTTCTACATGCTCGGCCCCATTGTCACCGATATCGCGCCGGGCTACGATGACCGGGTCGCCGCCATTGGCGCCGCGATCTCCTCCTCCATGGGTGCGGACTTCATCTGTTACGTCACCCCCGCAGAACACCTCGCCCTCCCGAACCCCGAAGAGGTCTACGAAGGTGTCATCAGTTCAAGGATCGCAGCGCATGTCGGCGACATGATCAAGCTCAAGAAGACCCGGGCTGCCGACCTCGAAATGGGCCACGCCCGCCGCGACCTCGACTGGGAGCGCCAGTTTGCCGTTGCCATGAACCCGGCCCGCGCACGGAAGATCCGGGACGAGCGGATGCCGGCCGACAAGGACGGCTGCACCATGTGCGGCGACTACTGCGCCTTAAAGATCGTCCGCCGCTCGTTCAAGTTCTAACCCTTTTTTTTTCTGCCCGCACAAAACCCGGGGCCTCCTCCCGCCAGAAGGGCAGTAAAAAGCGCATTCTTTTTCCCGTTTGCATCCCAAAAACAAAGAGTACCTGACGCTTACGACTGTCAGATGTGATGGAATGCAGAAGAAAAACCAGAAAACCGTCAACGAATTTCTTGCCAGCGCCGAAGCCATAAGCGACGACGTTCTGGAAGATATGACAACGATGCTCGGCTCAAAGCCGTTCATCTTTCCGGTCCTGCGGGAACGTGCCGATACCTTTGCCCTTTCCATGCTTGCCGATTACCATGTCTTCCGCCCCGAACATCTCCCGGCGAAGATGGCCGAACTTTCCGCCGTTGCCGCTGCGGCAGGAGCGGGCGCGGACAAGTGCTTAAAAGTCCATATCAATGCGGCCATAAAGGAGGGTGCGACCCGGGACGAGATCTTCGATGTCCTCATGATTGCGGCGACCATCGGAAAGACCAAGGTCTACGCATCTGCCCTCCGGCAGTTGTGCGATATGTTCCCCGAGATCGATCCGGCGAAGAAAACAAAAACTGCCGCTCCTTTGAAAAAGCGTGCCCCGGCCAAAAAAAAGGTATCCGCTGCAAAGCGCCGGTAATCCTGTCGTGTCCGGGCAGCGGGGGCAAAAGGAAAACATCTCCTTTTTTTAGGAACACTAAATAACCGTGCCTCACAGATATCCGGGATGGTGATGATATCAGGCTCAACTTCGGCGGTTTTGTCCCGCTCTCCACGGTAGACTGGCGGGGCCGGGCGGCCTGCACGGTCTTTTTCCGGGGCTGCCCCCTCCGGTGCTCGTACTGCCAGAACGCCGCGATATTCGATGGCGAGGACTTCCGGGACACGGACGAGATCGTCAGCCTCCTCAAAGGCTCGAAGATTGCCGTGAGCGGAGTGGTCTTCTCGGGCGGGGAACCCACGCTCCAGAAAGAGGCTCTCCTGTTCCTTGCCCGTGCCGCAAAAACGCTCGGCCTTGCAACCGGTCTCCAGACTAACGGGGCCTTCCCGGGGACAATACGGGCTCTCCTCGAAGAACGGCTCATCGACCGGATCGCAATCGATTATAAGACGCAGTGGGAGGGTTTTTCTTCCGCACAGGACGGTCCGGCTGCGGGCATGAACTATCCAAAAAACGTAATGCGCTCAATAGAACTTGCACGGACGGCATTCCGCGAAAAGACCCTTGCGGAACTCGAGATCGTAGTAACCGTATTTTATGAGAATGCGAAATACTTACAGGAGATTTCGCGAAAGTGTGCCGACCTCCCTCTTGTCCTCCAGCAGGGTGAACTCAAGATCCCGATGGTCCCGGGAGGGGCAGAGAACGTGACCGAGTATATCGCCAAACGATGGGAGACCATCGAACAGTACACCCCCATGACGCTGGAAGAGATAGAAAAAATTGCCGACGGGCTCAAACGGGATGTCCGGATCCGGACCCGGGACGGCGGGGAGATCCCCTACAACCGGAGGTACCTGTTATGAAGGTGTTCGGTGTCGTGGGGCTTCCCGCGAGCGGCAAGGGCGAGTTTTCGAAGATAGCTGCGGACCTTGGCGTCCCGGTCGTGGTCATGGGCGATGTGATAAGAAACGCGGTAAAGGAAGCGGGCCTCGCCCCGACCGATGCAAACCTCGGGGCAACGGCCAGCCGGCTCCGGGCCGAGCACGGCATGGACGCGATCGCGATCCTCTGCGTGGATTTAATAAAAAAGCAGGACGCTCCGCTTGTCCTTGTCGACGGGATACGCGGGGATGCAGAGGTCAGGGTCTTCCGGCAGTATTTCCCGGGCTTCCGGCTGGTCGCTATCGAGACCTCGTTTGAGATACGCCTCGAACGGCTCCGCGAGCGCAAACGGAGCGATGACGTGGGGTCTGCCGAAGGCCTGAAAACCCGGGACGAGCGCGAGAAGGGCTGGGGCCTTGAACGGGCCCTTGCCATGGCCGACGTGCGGATCAACAACGACGGCACCCTTGAAGAGTTCACCAAAAAGGTTACCGGTTTTGTCCGGGCGCTGGAGCAGGAGCCATGACCATAAAGCCTTACTTCTCCTCGTCCTCGAAGGTCTGGGACGACATCTCCTGGGTCTACGGGATTAAGGATGCAGGATACGAGGGCTGGGAGATCGTGGCCGACGGCAACTACCGGCTGGAGAAGCAGGAAAACGCGAAAAAAATAAAAGAGGTGATCGCATCGACAGGCCTTGGCATCACGGTGCACGCACCGTACGGCGACCTGAACCTCGCTACCTTAAACGACCCGATCTGGCGAGAATCGATCCGGCAGATTGAGGTCTGCATTGAAAACGCGGCAGACCTTACCGACCGGGTAACGATCCACCCCGGCTATCTTTCCCCGGCGGGAAAGCTCGTGCCGCAGAAGGTCTGGGAGCTCCAGAAGGAAGCCCTCAAACGGATCGGGAAATGTGCGGCAGAGCACGGGGTGCTTGCCTGCCTTGAGAATATGATAAGTGCAAAAGAGTTCCTCTGCCGGGACTGCGGTGAGCTGATGGGGATGGCGGAAGGGATCGAGGGGATCGGCCTGACGTTCGATTTCGGGCACGCAAATACCGTGGGAAAAGTCCCGGACTTCCTCAAAAACGTGGGATCTGCAAACCACATCCACATCCACGACAACCACGGCGAACATGACGAACACCTTGCGCTCGGCAACGGCACGATCGACTGGCACAGGGCCGGGAAAGCGATTGCCGCCCGGTACAGCGGTGTCGTTGTCGTTGAAGGCCGCTCGGTCGAGGAGGCAAAAAAGAGCCTCGCGGTGTTCCGTAGGGAGTTTGTATGAGCGGCGAGACACTTCAGGTCTACTTTTTAGGAACAGCAGGAGCGCTTCCGACCCCGGCCCGGAACCCGTCCTGCATCATGGTCCGGCGCGGCACCGACACGCTCCTCTTCGACTGCGGCGAGGGCGCCCAGCAGCAGATGATGCGGGCCCGCTGCGGGTTTACGGTGAATGCCGTCTTCGTGACGCACTGGCATGCCGACCACTTCCTCGGGATCTTCGGCCTAGTCCAGACCATGTCCTTTAACGGCCGGACCGAACCCCTCACGATTTACGGGCCTACATGGGTGCATGAGTTCGTGGAGACGGTGAAAAAGGTCGGCCGGTTCAACCTGAAGTTTTCGCTCGATTCAGTCGAACTGGCAGAGGGCTCATGGGTCCGGTTCAACGGCTACACGGTCACGGCGTTTGCGGTCAGCCACGGGATGCCGGCGCTCGGCTACGTGCTCGAAGAAGATCCCCGCCCGGGAAGGTTCGACCGCGAGCGTGCCATAGAACTCGGTGTACCGCCCGGGCCGCTCTTTGGCCGGCTCCAGCGGGGCGAGACGATCAAGGTAACAAAGGACGGCACGGAGTGCGATGTGCTCCCGTCCGATGTGATGGGCACTTCCCGCCCGGGCCGGAAGATCGTGTATACCGGGGATACCCGGCCGGTGCCCCAGACCCTTGCCGTGCATGCAAAGGATGCCGATCTTTTGATCCACGATGCTACCTACGATGACAGCGAGATGAAACGGGCCGCCGAGTTCTACCACGCTACCGCCCGGCAGGCCGGGGAGGCGGCGGCAGCGGCAAATGTCAATACCCTTGCCCTGACACACATCAGTTCGCGGTACACGGATACTACCGCCCATATGAGTGAGGCGAAATCGGCGTTCTCAGGTACGGTTCTTGTGCCGGATGACCGGTTTATGCTGGAGATCGGGTACCGGGATTAGTCAGGTACTCTTCCTTTTTCTTATATTGTGAGCGAGCCGACGCCCCCCAATCCCCCCACCGAGTCGGACGGGTGGCACGGCTACACCCGTCCTTTGTCGGCGGGGGGTTCCGTAACAAACACATTCTAATGCCTTCCCCAATCCGCCGCGGGGGCGCCCCGTCGGGGGCGGCGGCACTCCTCGCTCGTGGGGGTGTGGGGGCGACAGCCCCCGCCAGCACTCAGAAACGTTTGGCCAGCCCCACCCATCGTTATGATCGGTCGCCCCGACCTCCAAAAAAACTGGTCGCCCCTCTCCCCCAGGTTTGAACTCCGCAAAAAAATGATCGGACCGATCGTTTTCAAAAATGGTCGGTGTGGCATCTTTTGTTCCAGTTTCTTGACCTGCGCTTCGCGTGGACGTTCAGACGAGACGGGATGATCGGGCCGATCGTTTTCAAAATTGATCGGTCCGGCCGATCTCATACATTGGTCGGGGCGACCATTGATCCACGCGGATTTGAGATCGCCCCCACCCCCCTGCCTGTTACTCAACACAAAAACCGGTCGGGCCGATCGATCTCAAAGATCGCTCAGTGTCACTCCCTGCATCCCCACGTGTCCGGGGCCATGTCACTTTTGTGAATTTCCCTACACACCCCATTTTTTCCTGTCATTTTCAGGTATTTCGCCTCCATCACAACTAACATAACCTTACCGCAACCATCCATAGTACACGCAAGCACGTCATTCGTGCCTGCCAACGGAGAACGATAAAATCCAAGAAAAACAATAAGCCGCATCCAATATCGTTTCGTTTCGCTGTGCGTGTGGAGTGAGAAATGGAGTCAGATTCAGATATCATCGTTTACCGGCTGGCCGCAGGCTGCGACCTGTCCGATGTAGAGGAGGGAAAGACCTACCTCGGGAAGGTCCAGGGCTTTGCGACATTCGGGATGTTTGTCCAGCTCAACGACCGGATCAAGGGGCTCGTGCACAAGACAAGCGTCAAGGCCGAGCACAAGGAAAAGGACAGCGTCCTTGTCCGGGTCAGGCAGATCCGGCCGAATGGCAACATCGATCTCGAAGAGATGCTGATCCAGATCTACCAGGTCCAGCAGATCGAGCGCACGTCAACGACCGTGCGGATCGCAGACCTCAAAACAAAACAGGGAAAGACCGTAGCCATCGAAGGCGAGGTCGCCCAGATCAAGCAGACCAGCGGGCCAACCATCTTTACCATCGTTGACGAATCCGGCACCCAGAACGTCGCCGCTTTTGTCGAAGCCGGTGTCCGGGCCTACCCCGAGATCGAACTCAACATGATCGTGAAGGTCATCGGCGAGGTCATGATGCGCAACAACCAGCTCCAGATTGAAGCGGACGCGGTTTCTGCGCTTGTCGGCGAGGACGAAGTCGCCGTGAAGGCGAGAATTGAAAAAGCCCTCGACGCCCGGGCCGAGCCGGAAACCATTCAGCCCCTCGTCAAAAGCGATGTGCTCGATGCCCTGATGCCCGAGATGAGGAAGGTCGCAAAGATCATCCGTAAGGCCGTCTTTACCGCCCAGCCCATCATCCTCCGGCACCATGCCGATGCCGATGGTATCTGCTCGGCGGTTGCCATCGAACAGGCAGTTGTCTCGCTCATAAAGGAGTCCGGCGGGGACTTCGATGCCGACTACTACCTCTTCAAACGTGCCCCGTCAAAGGCCCCCTTCTACGAGATCGAGGACATCACCCGGGACCTCGACTTTGCCTTAAAGGACCATGTCCGCTTCGGCCAGAAGATGCCCCTTGTGATCCTCACCGATAACGGGTCCACCGAAGAAGACGAAGCATCGTACAAGATTGCAAGCGTGTACGACATTCCCTTTGTCGTAATCGATCACCACCACCCGGATGCGACCATCGACAAGTACCTTGTCGGCCACGTCAACCCCTACCATGTCGGAGGGGACTTCGGGGTCACGGCCGGGATGCTCGGCACGGAAGTCGCCCGGCTCATCAACCCCCGGGTCGAGCCCGCCATCAAGCACCTCCCGGCAATTGCCGGTGTCGGCGACCGGAGCGAGGCGCCGGAGCGGGCACTCTACCTTGCCCTTATCCGCGACCAGTACTCCGAACAGGCCTGCAAGGACATCGCCCTTGCACTCGACTACGAGCAGTTCTGGCTCCGGTTCAACGACGGCCGCGAGATCGTAAAGGACGTGCTCAACCTTGTCGGGAACAAGGAGCGCCACGAGAAACTCGTCGGCCTCCTTGTCGAGGGCGCAAATGCAATGATCGAGGACCAGATGAGCGCCTGCATGCCCCACGTGGTCTCACGGGTGCTCACCAATGGCGCCCACCTGTTCCTGATCGACGTGGAGATCCACGCCCACAAGTTTACCTTCCCCCCACCGGGGAAGACCTCGGGAGAAGTCCACGACCTGCTCTGCAAACAGAACGAGGGCAAACCGGTCGTCACCATCGGCTTTGGCCCGGACTTTGCCGTGCTGCGTTCGCGGGGCGTCCATATGAACATCCCCAGAATGGTCCGCGACCTGCACAACGAGATCCCCGGCGGCGGGATCTCCGGCGGCGGCCACCTGGTGGTCGGCAGCATCAAGTTCGTGGAAGGCATGAGGGATGTCGTCCTCGAAGCCCTGATAAAAAAGATCGGGGATGCCCCGGTACAGCAGGCATAATCTCCTTTTTTTTATAAAAAATTCCCGCAATCCGCCTCCCGGGAGGAGAAAAATCCGACCGGATACGGTGCCGGGCGAATCTGCGCCAAATCTGGCCGAATTAAATAGTTTCTGGTCAGCATAGGGCCGCAGTTTCAAAAAAAGGCATGAATTTAACCTGTATCGTCCGCTATATATAAATAGGAGATGCTCTATATGATTGGTTAATGCTGAGGCGAGATATGTCAACAAGTAAGCAGTTACGTGAAAAGTACAACGAAACCCAGCACAAAATCGTATCCTATCTTTCATCAGGGATAACCAAAGGCAAACACTACTTCAAGTCAAAATACATTGCAAAAGATCTCGGGTTGTCCCCCAAGGAAGTGGGAACCAACATGGCGATCCTTGCCGAGATGTGCAAGGAGCTCTCAATCATCAGGTGGAGTTATTCGAACAGCACGACGTGGATGGTCACGCCCCGTGCCCTCTAACTTTTTTACTTTTCCCCACCTTCTTCTATACATATGCCAAAACACGAGTTTGTTGCAGCCATCGATTTTGTCGCAGACATCAACGAGGTAAAAGACTGCCTGATGTCCCAGGACAACACGCAGGACGAACCCGGAGCCCTCTGGTTCAACATCGACATCCCCAAGGGGCATGAGTTTAAGGCCGGCGACCGCGTGCGGGTCACCGTCGAGAAAGTAGCCTGAAATATTCGAAAATTACACCCGGGCATTAGCGGAGCCGGCTACGATGCCGTGCCTCCCGTCACATAGTACCGGTAGGGCGTTTCCAGATCGATCCGGAACGAGTCAACATTTGACGTGGTGACGATCATGTACACCGGGCCCGAGGCCCGGACAACCTTGTACATGCTGCCCGGGAACTGGATCTCCCCACCCTGCAGCACGGTACCCGTTTTTGCATCGCAGACCACCATCTTAAACATTGCATACTGTGGCCACTGTTCCTCGTTTACGGTTATATTGACTGCCCATTCTTCATACGGCACGGTAAATACCTGGGTCAGGCCTCCCCCGACTCCCTCCATATAGGCAAAGGTCACGCTCCTGTTCTCCCGGAGCGGAATGTCCGATGCGCCGAATGCCTCCATATGATCGGGAAGATGGATCTTCGGGTACGTGAACGGGTTGCTCGTGTACATGATGCGGTACGGGGGAGCCGGCTCCTGCGGGGTACTATTTGCAACGGGCACGGTACGGGGCGTGTCAGTCACCGCCACGGTCATCTCAGGAGACGCGGCAGGGGTTATCGTGATCTGAGGAGTCACACCCGGAGAAGAGCCCGGTACCAGGACCATGAACGAATCGGGGCGGACAAGTACCGCGACCAGCAGGAGAACGACAAATCCCCCGATAAGTGTGAGCAGATCCCCTTTTTCCACACATACTACTGTTTATCATTCCATAAAAACCGTAAGGATCTGTCCGGAATTTCCGGTATGCGGCGGGACATCCCGCACCCGCCACGATTAATATTTGACCGAATATACACCTGAAAATATATCGGATAATGCGGGAACGCTTTAGTATCGCCATGATACATATTGATGATCATGGAACTCCCCGGGCTCCGGACATGGGTTATTTTTTACCTGATCTCCTTTGTCGTCCTTATGTGGGCCGCCTTCCTTACAGCAAGCGGTACCATGCTCTGGGTGAGCCTGATGCTGGTGATAGTCGTTATCGGCATCAATTTCATAACCGTCTATTCCCAGTTAAAACAACAGGTGTCGCGCAAGGCACTCCAGGCCGAATTCACCAGGGGTATCGGGAAAAATACTGAAGAAGAAGAGGAAAAACCCCCGGGACAGTAACCGGACGCCGGCGCCACTGCATCAGTCTTTTTTCGTATAGACCTTCTGGAGGGAGTTAATTGGGGTAAAGAGCCCTTCGACTTCGCGCCCGAGGTACTCGGTCTTTCCCATCACGTAATATCCGCCGGGGACGAGGGCGGAATGGAACATCCGTGCGAGTTCGTCTTTCTGTTTTTCGGTAAAATAGATCGTCACGTTCCGGCAGGTGATCATGTCGAGGTACCGGGAGATCGGCTGGCCGCTCATGAGGTCGTGGGGCCGGAACCGGATCAGTTCCTGCAGGTGCGGCTTGACCTGGTAATTCCCGTCGGGAAGTTTCGTGAAGTGCCGCTGGACCTGTGCGGCAGAGAGTTTTCCCATCGCTTTCTCCGAATAGATCCCCTCTTTGGCTTTCTTTAAGACGACCTCGTCGATATCGGTGGCCGTGATCTGGCCGGAGAGCGATTTGTCCAGGGCCATCATGTCGTGGAGGATCATGGCGATCGAATAGGGTTCCTCTCCCGTGGAACAACCGGCGCACCAGATCCGGACAGATTTCCTGCCATGGAACAGGGCCGGCAGGATCTCTTTTTTAATGAGGTCGTAGACATCGGCGTCCCGGAAGAATTCGGTCACGTTGATGGTGAGCGCATTCCTGAGGTTCTCGAGCTCCGGCGGGTGCTCGTGGAGGTACCGGAGGTAATCCGGGTAGGTCGTCGTTGCCGTCGACCTCATGCGGGAGAGCAGGCGCCTCTTGATGTAATCTTCCTTGTAATTGTTGCACTGGATCTTTAATGTCTGTTCGATAAATCGCTTTAACGCGGAAAAACCATCGTCAGTCGCTGTCATGGGGTACTCCGTCTCCGGGGGCTACTAACTGCACCGGCGGGAAAACCGGCATATAACGTGAAGCGGGAAGGGATCCGTTCCCGCTTTTACGAGGTATGGAACTCCTCCATCATCTTGCTGCATCGCTCGGCCATGGCGGATAATTCGGCAGAGGCACTGGCGATCTCTTCGGTCGATGCGCTGGTCTCTTCGGCAAGTGCCGCCATGTCTTCCATCCGCTGCTGGTTCTCTTCGTTTGCCGACTTGACCGATTCCATGCTCGCCATCAGGCCGGAGGTGGCCTGGGCCTGGTTCTCGGTGGCTTTGGTGATCTCGGTGACGCCGTTGGAGAC
>JAQWDG010000250.1 GCA_028705545.1 Methanoregula sp.
GTGCCACCCTATAATAAACCGTCAGCGTCTATTCTCCTTGTGCATATTTACATCGACGAATCCGGGGATATGGGGTTTACCAAGCGTTCATCCCCGTACTTTGTCCTTGCCGCCCTCATAGTCAATGACCCTCTCCCGATCCGTCGCTGCTTTGCCCGGCTGCGAAGGACAAAACTCAAGAAAAAATACCGCGAACTTCCGGAATTCAAGTTCAATAATTCGAGTGCAGAAATCAAACGCCGCATCCTTTCCTGCATTGCATCGGCCGATGTCGGAATCTGTTTTTGTGTGCTCCGGAAAAAGCAGGTCCACGGACACCTGCGCAGCCAGCACCAGATCGTCTATAATTATCTGACCGGGGTGCTCATTTCAACGATTATCAGCAAGTACCGCCCCGATAATGAAATCGAGATTACCGTAGATAAATCCCTCAACGGCATTCAAAGAGAAGCATTCAACCAGTATCTCGTCTTCAAAACAATGGAGAAAAATCCCGCTCATGCCCCACCGTTACCCGCCATCAGGATCGACCATGCCGATTCAGAGAGCGAACCCTGCATACAGGCGGTTGACTTTGTCGCCGGGGCACTCCATTACCAGTACCGGGAGGATGACGATACGTACCGCCATATAATTGACGATAAAATAACAATCGCCCTTGACTTTTTCAAAGGGGTGCAGAAACGATAGTGACCCCTTCCCTACTTCGTCCCATCCACCTCAGGGTGGCATCATCCTTTTCGGGAAGGACTTACTCACTGTCTATAGAATATGTACCGCATTATTAATAAATTTCGATTTTTTGACAAAGGGGGTTTTTACTTCTTCCCCAGCATCCCCTTCAAAAACTGCCCGGTATAACTCTTCTTCACCTTTGCCACCTGCTCCGGTGTCCCGGTCGCCACGATCTCCCCGCCGGCATCCCCTCCTTCGGGTCCGATATCGATGAGGTAATCGGCTGACTTGATCACGTCCAGGTTGTGCTCGATCACCACGACCGTATTGCCCTTCTCCACGAGATCGTCGAGCACCTTGATGAGTTTCTTGGTGTCGTCGAAGTGGAGCCCGGTGGTCGGCTCGTCGAGCAGGTAGAGGGTCTTTCCCGTGGCCCGCTTCGCGAGCTCTCTGGTGAGCTTGATCCGCTGCGCTTCCCCGCCCGAGAGCGTTGTCGCGCTCTGGCCAAGCTTCACGTACCCGAGGCCGACCCGGCAGAGCATTTCGAGTTTGCTCTGGATCGAGGGGATGTTTGCGAAGATGGCAAGGGCTTCCTCCACGCTCATGTCAAGGACATCGGAGATCGACTTGCCCTTGTATTTCACTTCGAGCGTCTCGCGGTTGTAGCGCTTGCCCTTGCACTCCTCGCACTCGATGTATACATCGGGCAGGAAGTTCATCTCGATCTTGATGAGCCCGTCGCCTTCGCAGGCCTCGCAGCGCCCGCCTTTGAGGTTAAACGAGAACCGGCCCGCCTTGTAGCCCCGGATCTTTGCCTCCTTTGTCTCCGCAAAGATCGTCCGGATCTCGTCGAAGACTTTCGTGTACGTTGCCGGGTTCGAGCGTGGCGTCCTCCCGATCGGGCTCTGGTCGATCACGATCACCTTGTCGATGGGCGAGTCAAAGACGATCTCTTTGTGTGCCCCGGCCTGCTCCTTTGAACCGTAGAGCTTCTGCATCATGCCCTTGTAGAGCGTGTCGTACACGAGCGTGGATTTGCCCGAGCCCGAGACACCGGTAACGACCGTGAAAAGGCCGATCGGGATCTTTGCATCGATGTTTTTCAGGTTATTTTCCCGACAGCCTTTCACCGTGATAAACTGCCGTGCCTTCCGGCGTTCTGCCGGGACATCGATCTTCTTTTTCCCGGAAAGATACTGCCCGGTGAGCGACTTCTTGCTTTTCTCAATCTGCTGGGGTGTCCCCTGCGCCACGATCTCGCCGCCGTGGAGCCCGGCCCCGGGCCCGATATCGATCACGTGGTCGGCGGAGCGAATCATGTCCTCGTCGTGCTCCACCACGATGAGCGTATTCCCGATGTCCCGCAGGGTCTGGAGGGTCTCGATGAGCTTGCGGTTGTCCCGCTGGTGGAGCCCGATGGACGGCTCGTCGAGCACGTAGAGCACGCCCATGAGGTTGGCGCCGATCTGGGTGGCAAGCCGGATCCTCTGTGCCTCGCCGCCCGAAAGCGTGCCGGCGTTCCGCGAGAGCGTGAGATAACCGAGGCCGACTTTCTCTAAAAAGAGCAGCCGGGACCGGATCTCCTTGATAATCTGCCGGGCGATCCCCTCCTCCTTCTCCGTGAGCCGGAGGTTTGCAAAGAACGCGATGCAGCCCGTGACCGAGAGATCGGTCACGTCGATGATGGACTTGCCGTCGATCCTGACTGCAAGCACCTTGTCCTTGAGCCGTTTCCCCTTGCAGGTCGGGCAGGGGAAGACCCGCATGTAGCTCTCCAGTTCGCGCTTGCGCCACTCGGACTGGGTCTGGGCGTAGAGCCGTGCCGTCTGGGGGAGGAGCCCTTCCCATTCCCCGTTGTGCGACCACTGGGCATCGCCGTTTCTCGTGCTCATCGAGAAGTGGAGCTTCTCGTGCGAGCCGTACATCAGGGCGTTGTACTGCTCCTCGTCGAGGTCTTTGATCGGGGTTAAGACCGAGAACCCGTAGTGCTTTGCGACCGTGGCAAGGTACTGGCCCCGGAAACCGTCCATCGGGTTCCGGTACGGGGCGACCGCACCGTCGGCAATACAGCGGTTTTTGTCCGGGATGATGAGGCTGGCGTCGAACTCCATCTTGACGCCAAGGCCGTGGCAATCCTCGCAGGCCCCGAACGGGCTGTTGAACGAGAACATCCGCGGCTGGAGTTCCTCGAAGGCAAGCCCGCAGACCGGGCAGGCAAGAAGCGAGGAGTAGGTGGATTCCTTTCCGGCTTCGTCTGCAACGAGCACGAGACCGCCGGACTTCTTGAGCGTGTTCTCGACGGCTTCCGCGAGCCGGGATTTGTCGGAAGTGTCGAGCCGGTCGATCACGACCTCGATGTCGTGTTTCTTGTACCGGTCGAGCGCGATCTCCTCATCGGTCCGGACGATCTTGTTGTTCACCCGGGCCCGGGCATAGCCCTCGGCGTTGAGGTCGCGGAGGAGCTGCTGGTAGGT
>JAQWDG010000251.1 GCA_028705545.1 Methanoregula sp.
GCGACGACAACAAAGGCGATAAGGACGATCGCGGCCTCTAATCCGGTGAATGCATTTTCCGAAAACACTTCTTTCGTACTTGTCACCAGATATAAAGTATGTGTTGTTCGAACCCTAGCCTTTTTCGATTTGATCTGGAAATTTTCCGCATAAATGGGGCCGTTTTGCCTTTTTGAGGAAAATAAAGGTGAGGTATGTGAATAATATATAAAAACAAGATAATTTTTGTCGGGCCTGTTACTCCACGATTGCGTGGAGGATGACGACCTGTTCCTTTGGCCGGTCGTTGTCGTCCGTTGCCTCGTTCCCGATCTTGTCTATGACATCCATACCTTCGATCACTCTTCCGAAGACCGGGTGTTTCGTATCGAGGAAGTTGTTGTTGACGAGATTGATGAAGAACTGCGAACCGCCGGTGTTCGGGCCGGCATTTGCCATCGAGATCGTGCCCCGATCGTTCCGGTTATGGGCCGTAAACTCGTCCTTTATTACGTAGCCCGGGCCGCCGCAGCCGGTGCCGGTCGGGTCGCCCCCCTGGAGCATGAACCCGGCGATCACGCGGTGGAAGATGACGCCGTCATAGAAGCCTTTCCCTGCGAGCGTTGCAAAGTTGCCCGCGGTGATTGGCATTTCGGGGTCAAGGGCGATCGTGATGTTGCCCTTGTTCGTTTCGAGCCGTACCGTTGAACCTAATGCTGTCGTCATGGTAAGTACACGAAGTATTTGTCAGCGGGGGTTTTCTTTCTTCTCCCTTGGGATCAGGGAAGGACATATGCCCGCAGGATCGTTACATTTTCAAGCGGGCGGTACTTGTTACCGACCGGGACCTGCGAGATCGCGTCTGCGGCATCCATGCCCTCCGTTACCGTCCCAAAGACCGGGTAACCCTCGTCAAGCCCGGAGTTGTCTTTGAGGTTGATGAAGAACTGCGAGCTGCCGGTATCGGGAACGCCCTTGTTTGCCATTGCGACCGTGCCCCGCAGGTTGTGGTTATGGGCAGTGAATTCGTCGGGGATCGTGTAGCCCGGCCCGCCACGCCCGGTGCCGGTGGGATCGCCGGCCTGGACGATATAGCCGGCAATCACCCGGTGGAAGGTGACGTTGTTGTAGAACCCGCTTCTGGTCAGGTTAAGGAAATTTCCCGTAGTGACCGGCATATCCGGGTCAAGGGCGATCGTAATGTTTCCCATCGTTGTTTCGAGCCGGACCTGCTCGCGTGCATCAGCCGGTGACGTAGTAACGGGATCCTGCCCGGTTCCCGTGGTCTGTGTACAGCCTAGGGTCAGGAAGATTCCGAAGATACAGAGAAGGAGCAGAAAAGCTCCGGACCATTTCATGGAGTACCCGGTTTTTAGGCCCTGCCAAAAAAAGTTTGGGAGGTTACTCGTTCTTCTTTGCGGCTGTGTCCTTTTCCTCATCGGACTTGCCGCGGCCAAATACGTAGAGGCAGCCGAGCACGATGATAATGGAAACTGCGCCGGTAACAAGGATCCATGTCCCCTGTGTCGTGGATTTCACATAATCGGAAGCAGCAACATCGAGGCCGAGGACCGCGTAGGTGTTGCCGGTTGAATCGCTGGCCGAGTCATCGATGGGAGCGTAGGCGGACATGAACGATCCCCACGAGTCCGAGTATGGCTCTGACGAGGCGGTCGGGCCCGAGAGCGCGGCGAAGATCTGCATCTTGTCCGGCGAATTGTCTGCCTCTCCTATACGGGCGGAACCCTGCGGATCGACCGGGTAGAGATCGTCAACCAGGAATACCGCGGTCTTGTCGGTCGCATTGACCCTGACGATATAGGCATTGATGAGATCGTCGTTCATGCTCCGCATCGTGCGGAGTTTATTGGCAATCGCGAGATATTTCGTGGTGTTCTCGTCGCCGGGCTGGATGCCCTGGATCTCGCTTGCATTGATCTGTGCCGCCATCGCGCCGGCCGTTGACTTAAGGCCCCACTGGGCGGTTTCTTTGAGCGCCGCATTCGAATGCGAATACGCGTACACGGTAAGCCCGCCGATGATCACGATCGCGATGATCGCGGCAGCGGCGAGTTTTGTTGAACATGAACATGCCTGAGCCATAGTTATTCCCTCCTCCGCACGATCGCAGCCATTCCGAATACCGCGGCAAGCAGGCCAATCACAAGGACCGGTTCAGGACCGGGTGAGAACGGTGTTGCGGTCGGCGTCGGTGCGGTCGTCATGGCGACCTGGATCTGGGAGGTCTGTCCCGATACCACGGTTGTTGTCGTGGTATAATCAACATACCCGGATGCGGTGAGGCGGACCGTGTGGCTGCCCGGTGCGAGGCTCTCTACCGTTGTCGGTGTGTACCCGCGGAAGAGGTCATCGATGTAGACCATGGCGTTTGACGGGCTCGAACCGATTGCAATGCTCCCCGTCCCCTGGACCGGCGTCGGGTTGGTCCCAACCGGCGTCAGGGTTGCCGGGATCGTTGTCACGGTATTTGCCTGGACATAGATCGTGTTCATCCAGTCATTGTAGCCGGATTTTGTCACCTTGAAGAGGTGGTTGCCCGACGTGATCCCGGTCTGCTGGAGCACACCAGCGGAATTGGTGGTCCCGATCTGCGTGCTGTCCATGTAGACTTTGGCACCCGGTGCCGAGTTCACGGTGATCGAACCGAAGATGGCAGTCGAGAGCGTCACCTGGATGTTCTGCGACTGGCCGGCGCTCACCATGATGTTTGTGGTGTAATCGTTGTATCCCGCGAGCTTGATGCTGACCGTGTGGCCGCCGGGATACAGCGTGAGGGTGATCGGCGTCTTACCGTAGTATGAGCCATCGACATAGACCGACGCCTGGTTCGGAACGGTGTTCACATAGACCGTCCCGGTCTGGCGGGGCTGCGGTGACAGCTGGAGCACCGGGTAGTAGTTGGCGGTCTGGCCGGCGTATACTGTGATGAGTGTCGTGTCCGGTGTGTATCCCGCGAGCGATGCCTTCATGGAGTAGGTTCCGGGGTACAGGTTCGGGATGCCGAGCGGGGCATATCCCTGGAAGTTACCGTTCATGTAGATCGCTGCACCTACCGGGGAGGACTGGGCATAGATCTGCCCGGTCGTTACCGGGGGAATGGTCGTTGGTACGGTGGTGGGTGCAGTCGAGACCGGGTTTAAG
>JAQWDG010000252.1 GCA_028705545.1 Methanoregula sp.
GATGATACATCTTAATGAGTTCGAAGAACGAATGGTATGCTTCTTCAACACTTTTGATCGTTTGTTGAGCAGCATCGCTGTGAAGCACCGAATAGTTCTCGTTCGGCCGTGTCCGAGCATAGTTCGAAATATCCTTATACGGGAAATCTTTCGATCGCGTATACGGAAGGAACGATCCGATCAGGATATCGACCTTGCTCACAATGTCCGGCCGAACACCGGTCAGATAGGTTGCATTCTCCTGCCACTCACAGTAATGTTGCCGGATGTTGTACAGAGCAACATTGTACAAATTTTTCGAATACCATGCGAGACGATCGATCAGGTAGAACTGCCGATGGCTGAGCCGCAGGTAGTTGGAAACCGATCGATACGTTTTGTTACGCATTACCTTTATATGAGTTCGCATCGATAATAAAGGTATTGGAGGGGATTGACGCGCTTCCTCCCCCGGTTAAAACCGGGGGTCTCCGCGCTACTGACGTATGAAACCAAAACTGACACATAAACAAAAGAGGGATAAACTCGTTGACGATCTCGACTATCTCACGACGGCCGAGATCGATGCCCTACTGACGACGACAAAAGCGTTTAAGACGCGGAATGAGATCAAATGGGCGCCGACCACCGAACTGGTCACCGAACTGGAACGGCGGAAGATCACCACGCCGAAACGTTCTTAATACATAACAACAGATTGAGTGTCGATGGGTAAATCCCGCACTCGATCTCGATGAGGCCGCCTTGAGTGCGGGTGGGAGGGATCACCGCGGGGGCCATCACCTTTTTCTCGCGCCTCACCTAATAGTATAGGTATGTGGTATCCTGATTACAAAGTGTCGGTCATCGGCATCGCCCTGTTCGCCGCCGTTCCAATCGTCCTCTGTCTCGGCTTGAACAATATGACGTTTCTGACGAACGCCGTGCAGGGCTTGATCGATCTCCTGACCATCGCGTTATTGCATAAAATGACAAAAGTAGAGAAGAGTAGTTATGACACCGTGTAGCGGCGACGCAGTTCGAGTTCTTTCCGCTTTCCGGCATTCCAGCCCGACACGTCCTGAATATAACCAGTAATTCGGCTGAGCTGCACCACGTCGTGAGCGCCGCAGACCGGACAGACCGGTTCGCCGCAGATCTCGCAGAACGCAATGCCTCCCATGGGCGAATGCGTGCAGGCACAGGTATCGTTCGGACACATCTCGACCAGATGCGTGTTGCCGCAGACCGGACAAACATCAGACGCGGTGACGACGTGGTAACATCGGTCACATTTGTATTCTTTTGGCTTGTCGATGGGAACGGTGGGGGAAACGGTAGGTAGGCTGCTGGTTACGTCCATGTTGTATGACACCTCAAAACGTCTGGTGTATGCCCCACCCCCTCCCGCCGTGCCGAATATGTCATCGATTCACATTGTTCAGAGCGTGGTGAACAGCGGTTCGGACACCAGGAAGGGGGTAGGGGACATACCACACATCATACTGTTGGGGCGCTGGTTATTTAACAATTGTGGGTCAAAACCAGAACATATATAAACGAAACGCTGCCTCATATCGCCTTGATTTTACCGGTTCCACCGGTAGCGCGGCCGATGAGCGTGAAATATATATTGTCATACAACCGATACTTAAAGATGACTGGTTACCGTACTATTCTTGCTGATCCTCCGTGGCGATACGACAATGTTCGAACCGGCGGTTCGTTGAAATCCGGCGTCGCGTCCCAGTATCCAACCCTGACAGTTGACGAGGTTAAACAGATCCCGGTTCAAGAACTCTATGATCGGGACGCCGCGCTCTTTCTCTGGGTCACCACGCCGCTGAAAGATAAAGCCATACAGGTCATCGATGCGTGGGGGTTCGAGTATGTCACCACCATCTACTGGTTGAAGATTACGAAAGACGGCCGGCCGTTCAACGGGATCGGGTTCAATGCCCGGAACTGTATGGAAGAATGTCTGTATGCCCGGCGCGGCAAGGTGAAACCCCTGTATATTCAGAAACCCAATATTATTATCGCCCAGCGCGGCACCCATTCCCAGAAACCCGACGCCCTCTACGAGTTCATCGAGCCGGCGCTCGCCAAACAGCACCTGGACCCGAAGATTGAACTGTTTGCCCGGCGTCGGCGGCCGGGCTGGGACGCATGGGGAAACGAGGTTCCGGATGCCCCGCCTCTGTTCGTCGGCACGAAGTTCGCGCTCCCCCAACACCGGGAGGAGTAATATGGAGACCCGCGACATTTTTTTGTTTTGTGTCACCTGTTTCCTCGCGTTGACGGTGACGAACGCCGGGATCTTTTTGAATGACGAGTGGATGAGTGCCGCCCAACTCACCCAGATCGGGCAGGGTCACCAGTTCACGTATAACGAAGGGTCGTTCGGCTATTTCGAGAACGGGACAGCGGGGACGTATATGGAGAGTCGGAACAACGTGTTGATGTACTCAATCGCCCTCCCCCTTGTTGCCCTGCCGATGTTCTTGATAACATCATTGTTCGCCACCCCCACGATATTGCCCATCCTGGTCTGGATAGTCTTCGGGATACTGGCCGCTCTCACCGCCCCTATCCTTACCCAACGCCAACGGGTTGGTATCGGTGGCCTGATCTGGATCGCCGGCGTTACGTCCATCCTGATCTGTCCACCGAACGTAGGGGACGCCAGAGCGGTGATCGCGATCGTGGTCACCAACATTCTGCTGTATGGCGGGTTTGCGGTGATCGTCCGCCGGATCATTGACTTGCTGTTTGACCCCGATCTTCAGGGGTATGCGTGGATTGTCACGATGGCGTCGTCCACCCTGTTGTTCTGGGCGGGAACGTGTAAAGACCACATGCTGGTCGCGTTCGTCGTGATCTGTTGCTGCTACTGCATATTGCAGTATTGGAGAGCAGCGACCCATCTGGTGCCGGCGGCGATCTGTGCCGGCCTGATGCTCTGGGTCCGGACCGAGGTGGGAGTGTTCATTCTGGTCGCATTCGTCATCCTCCTTCTCCTGTATCAGACGCCGTGGAAACAAATCGTCGTCGGAACCGGCGTGGCCGGGTGCAGCACCCTGCCGTTCTTCGTCAACAACTGGCTGGTGAGCGGCAATGTGTTGACACCGCCGTTCCTGATGGCGAACGCCGCCAAGTAT
>JAQWDG010000030.1 GCA_028705545.1 Methanoregula sp.
CGACCGATTCGTGAGTACGGTCAGGGTGACCACCCCTTCTCACCTGAAACTCCAGTGGAAACACATGTCACGGTACTGGAAAAAGAACGGTCGCCCCGACCAATTTTGAAAATGATCGGTCCGACCAATTTTTTTGTTGTATGCAAAGTGGGGGGAGGGGGGTGACCGGTTTTTTTAATGGTCAGGGTGACCCCTTTGATAAGATCTAGTCCATACCCGGAGACAAAAAAAAGCGATCACAGACAAGAGCTGTCCGTTGGAGTGTCCACGCGAACAGCCCTGCGTTTCCCCTTACAAAAATGGCAGGCATCCGGGAAGCAGTGGCAAAAATGCCCGTTCTGCAAAACAGACAACCTTTATCTCGTTATATTCCTACAGATTCGGTATATGATCAAGGTTGCCATCAACGGGTACGGTACCATCGGGAAGCGCGTCGCCGATGCGGTTGCAGCCCAGAAGGACATGAAAGTGATCGGCGTCTCAAAGACCCGCCCGAACGCCGAGGCCTTTATCGCAAAACAGCGGGGATATCCCCTCTACATCGCGGATCTCTCAAAGAAGGCGGCGTTTGAGAAAGCGGGCCTTGCGGTTGCCGGTTCGGTCGAGGACATGTGCAAGGCGGCAGACGTGATCGTAGACGCGACGCCCGGGAATGTGGGTGCGACCAACAAGCCGCTCTACGAGAAACTCGGGAAAAAGGCGCTCTGGCAGGGCGGCGAGGCCCACGAGCTCGCCGGGTTCTCCTTCAACTCTTCCTGCAACTTTGCGGACGCCATCGGCCGGCAGTTTGTCCGGGTTGTCTCCTGCAACACCACCGGCCTCTGCCGGATCATCCACGAGATCGACAAGGAATTTGGTGTCGAGCACGTCCACGCGATCATGGTCCGGCGCGGATCGGATCCCGGCGAGATCAAGAAGGGACCGATTGACGCGGTAGTCCTCGACCCGGTGACGGTCCCGAGCCACCACGGCCCCGATGTCCAGACCGTGCTCCCCCACATCTCGATCACCACCATGGCGATGATCGTCCCGACCACGATGATGCACATGCACGCGATCCGGATCACCACCAAAAAAGAAGTGAACCGCGAGAAAGTGATCGAACTCATTAACAAGCACCCCCGCCTGGGCCTTGTTAAGAAGACTGCGGGGATCAAGAGCACCGCGGAACTCAAGGAGTTCGCCATGGACCTCGGCCGGCAGCGGGCAGATCTCTACGAGAACTGCATCTTCGAAGACTCGATCTATGCAAACAAGAACGAGCTCTGTTTCTTCCAGGCCATCCACCAGGAGGCAGATGTGGTCGTCGAGAACGTGGACGCGATCCGTGCAATGACCGGCCTCGCCAAAGATGCGGCGACCTCAATCAGACTCACCAACGAAGCGCTCCACTTCACCCCTATCCAGAACAACCATTAATTCCCTCAATATCCCATTCTTTTTAATGGACGCATTTGAACGGGTTACCCGGAATACTGTGGAAGTCGTCACCGAAGACGAGCTCCGCGCTCTCCTGGCAAAACCCACAAAGAAAGTATACGCAGGCTACGAGCCGAGCGGCGAGATCCACCTCGGTCACCTCGTTACCGTTAATAAACTCGTCGATCTCCAGGCAGCGGGCTTCGAGGTCACGGTCCTTTTGGCCGACCTCCATGCCTTTTTGAACCGGAAAGGGACGCTTGAAAAAGTCGGGGAGCTCGCCGATTATAACCGCCGCTGCTTTGAGGGACTTGGCCTCAAAAAAGTTAGATATGTCCTCGGTTCCGACCTCCAGCTCAACCGCGATTACGAGCTCCTCGTCCACCAGCTCTCCCAGCAGATCACCCTTGCCCGGGCAACCCGGAGCATGGACGAGGTCGGCCGGCAGATGGACCACCCGACCGTCTCGCAGATGGTGTACCCGATCATGCAGATGGCCGATATCGCCATGCTCGGCGTGGATGCAGCGGTCGGCGGGATCGACCAGCGCAAGATCCACATGCTGGCACGCGAGCACCTCCCGAACTTTAACTATCCCTCCCCGGTCTGCATCCACACGCCGATCTTAAACGGCCTTGACGGCAAGAAGATGTCCTCCTCGCAGGGCAACTACATCTCGGTCGCGGACAGCGAGGACGAGATAAGAAAGAAATGCCAGAAGGCATTCTGCCCGCCGGAGATCGCGGAGAACCCGGTCCTCCAGATCTTCCAGCACCACATCTTCCCCCGCCTTCCGGAGATCACAATAAAGCGACCGGAGAAGTTCGGCGGCGACCGGACGTTTGCCGGGTACACAGAGCTCGAAACCGCGTATGCAAATAAGGAGATCCACCCGCTCGACCTCAAGAAGGCCTGCGGCGAGGGGCTTGTCGAGATCCTTGCCCCGGTGCGCGACTATATCAGCTGAAATCACGAGAATACCAAGTACCAGAACCGTGCGGAAAATCCCCTGTGAAGATCGAAAAAGAAGAGGAAACCTTCGATAAGCGGCTCGCCGAGATGGGGATCCGCATCAAGGATGCGAATACCCTAAAGGTCAGCGAAAACGTCTTTGACGAGGTCACCCTCCTTGCCCTCTACAAGCTCGTCCACAAGAAATGGCTCACCGCGATTGGCGGTTCTGTCAGTACCGGGAAAGAGGCGAATGTTTTCTTGGGCGAACGGGAAGATGCGGCAGTCGCCATCAAGATCTACCGGATCCAGTCGGCGAATTTTACCACGATGAGCTCCTACATCCAGGGAGACCGCCGGTTTACCAATGTCAAGAAATCGAGAAAAGAGCTTGTCTTTGCCTGGACCAAAAAAGAGTTCTCGAACCTTGCCCGGGCAAAAGAGGCAGGTCTTCCCGTCCCGGAACCGCTTGTCTGGGACCGGAACATTCTCATCATGACATTTCTTGGCGAGAACGAGCGTCCCTACCCCCAGCTGAGGAATGTGGAGCTGGAAGACCCTTCAGCGGTTTATGCGTCGGTCACCGGCATGATCGATACACTGTACAAAAAGGCCGGGCTCGTGCATGGAGACTTAAGCGAGTTCAATATATTGTACCATGACCAACCATATCTCATCGATATGGGCCAGTCGGTCACCCGCGACCACCCGCGTGCCCTCCAGTTCCTGATGCGGGATATCCGCAACGTGAACCGGTTCTTCAAAAAGAAGGGCTGCGAGGTAAAAACCGAATACGAGATCTTCAACGCGGTGACCGGCCTGAATGTATCGCAACCATGACAAACTCACGTATCATCTCCACTAATAACGGAATAACCTGCGATACGAATGCCGGGCCAAACAGCCGGAACGGTGATTGAACCATGATACAGGAATTAAAGATTGCAACAAGCCGGGTGGGCGTCCTCATCGGGAAGGGTGGGGCGACAAAAAAAGAACTCGAAGCAAAGACCCACACGACGATCTCCATCGACAGCAAGGAGGGCCTTGTCAAGGTGGAGGCGGCAGAGGAGAACGCCATCCCGCTCCTGCGGGCCGTAGAGATCGTAAACGCCCTCAATGCCGGTTTCTCCCCCCAGCGCGCCTTCGAGATGATCGAAGACGAGGATCTCCTCCTCGATATTATCGATCTTTCCCGTGCAGCGGACAACCCCCGGCAGCTTGACCGGCTCCGGGGCCGGATCATCGGGAAGGACGGCCGGGCCCGCGAGCAGATCGAGAACATGACCGATGTGGATATCTCGGTCTTCGGCCACACCGTCGGCCTGATCGGGTACCCCGAGCAGATGAAGGTCGCCCGGGCGGCAATCGATATGCTCATCGAGGGCGTCCCCCACGAAAACGTCTTTGCGTTCCTCGACAAGAAGAAAAAAGAGGCCAAGCAGGACATGATCAGTTACTACTACTGACCGCTCCTGCACTCCCCCGCTTTTTTTATGCAAGCCTGACAGGATTACCTCCCCGTGGACACCCTGTCACGGAAGAAAGGGCAAACCTCAATTGCGCCGGGCAACAAACGATCACAGAGCAATTCCCGGGATAAAACTACCGGAGTAACCTTCCATGCAGGTACAGGATCTTGCAATTCCCGACACCCTCAGGCAGCAGTACCTGGGGCTCGGGATCCGCGAACTCTACCCGCCGCAGGCAGCCTGCGTGGAAAAAGGCCTTCTTGAAGGAAAGAACCTCCTTGTCGCTATCCCAACCGCAAGCGGCAAGACGCTTATTGCGGAGATGGCAATGCACCGGCACATCGCCGCCGGGGGAAAGTGCCTCTATATCGTCCCCTTAAAGGCGCTCGCCTCGGAAAAATACGAGGAGTTCGGCAACAAGGGAGTAAAAATCGGCATCTCGACCGGGGACCTCGACCGGCGCGACGATGCCCTCGGGAAAAACGATATTATCGTTGCGACGAGCGAGAAGGTGGACTCCCTGCTGCGGAACGGCGCCCGCTGGATCCCGGAGATCACGCTTGTCGTTGTGGACGAGATCCACTTAATCGACTCCCCGGACCGGGGCCCGACGCTCGAAATGGTGATCGCAAAGATGCGGTCGAGGAATCCCGGCATGCAGATCATCGGCCTTTCGGCAACGATCGGGAACCCGAAGGTGCTTGCCGGGTGGCTGGACGCGGAACTGGTAACGAGCACGTGGCGGCCGGTGGACCTCCGGCAGGGAGTCTTCTACGACAACCGGATCCAGTTCGAAGAGGGGACGCGGCCCATAAAGCAGGTCTCGAAAAACTACGACGACCTCAACCTCTGCCTCGATACGATCGCAGAGGGCGGGCAATGCCTGGTCTTTGTCTCCTCGCGCCGGAACGCAGAGGCCTTTGCGAAACGGGCAGCATCGGCGATAAAAAGCGAGGATGCTGCGTTAGCCGCATACGCCGAACGGCTGCTCGAAGGCACCCCGACCGAGATGGTAAAAACGCTTGCCGCCTGCGTTGCAAAAGGGGCGGCCTTCCACCACGCGGGCCTGAGCCGGAAGGAGCGGTCTGTCGTGGAAGAAGCGTTCAGGAAAAACCTGCTGAAGTGCATCTCTTCGACCCCGACACTTGCCGCCGGCCTCAACCTGCCCGCCCGCCGGGTGATCGTCCGCGACTATCTCCGGTTCTCTGCCGGTGAAGGGATGCAGCCGATCCCGGTGAGCGAATACCGGCAGATGGCAGGAAGGGCCGGCCGGCCCCGGCTCGATCCGTACGGGGAGGCCGTGCTGATCGCAAAAGAGGCCGAGCAGGTGCCGGAGCTCTTCGAGGTCTATATCGAGGCCGAAGCCGAGGATGTCCACTCGCGGATCGCAGAACCGACCGCGCTCTACACCCACGTCCTGTCGCTCGTAGCTTCGGGGTTTGCCCGGACCCGCAGCGAACTTACCGGGTTCATGAACCGCTCGTTCTACGTCCACGAGCACAAACAGGGCCGGCTCATCCACCGGGCCGTTGATGAGGCGCTCCAGTTCCTGATTACGGCAGAGATGGTGGTGGAGGTCGGCGAGCATATCGGTGCAACGGAACTGGGATCCCTTGTCTCCCGGATGTACATCGACCCGCGGAGTGCATCTGCCATCGTCTCGACCCTGCGGGAACAAGAGGATTACGCCGATCTGGGGCTCGTCCAGCTCATCTGTACCACCCCGGATATGCCGACCCTGTACGTAAAGAACGCCGATCTCCCGGCGCTCTCCCGGATGCTTGAGGCAAGGGGTGGGGATCTCTGGCTCCCGCCGCCCCTTGACGATGATGAGGCCGAGCCCTACTACCGGGCGGTAAAGACCGCGATGCTTCTCCTGGACTGGACCGACGAGCTCGCGGAAGAGAAGATCTGCGAGCGCTATGGCGTGGGCCCCGGGGACGTGTACGGGATGGTGGAGAGCATCAACTGGCTGCTCCACGCAACGAGCCAGCTGGCCCGGATGTTTGTCCCGAAATTTTCCGGACCGATCGCGGAATGCGAGATCTGTATGAAGAACGGGATCCGGCGCGAGCTTTTGCCGCTTGTCCGGCTGCGGGGCATCGGGCGGGTCCGTGCCCGGCGGCTCTTCAATAACGGCCTGACCTCACCGGACGAGATCCGGAAGCACCCAAAAGAAGATGTCGTAAAGATCCTCGGGCAGGGGGTTGCGGATCAGATTTTTGAACAGGTAATGCCAAGGCACAAAAGTACCGGCCCGGCCGCTGAGGAAAAAGAGCAGCCGGCCGGCGGCCAGGCAACCCTGTTCCGGTTCGGGTGAAAGTTACGATGGAAATACAGGAATTTTCTGCAGGGATCCGGTATGCGACCGTGACCATTCAAGACCGCAAGGCCTTCCTTGCAGCCCTTCATGCGATCTCGGACCGTCACGGAACACATATTGTCTGTTTCGATGCAGACAACCTTGCCGGGTGTCAGCATGCAGAAAAAGCCATCCGGTTCGCACGCCGGGCCATAGCGGAAGGGACTGCCATCTCCCATTCGTTCGAGATGGAGGCCCTCCTCTATGCTGGCGGGACCCGGCAGTGCAGCGCTGCTACCCGGTTCGGCCTCCATGACGGGGAAAACCGGCTGTACGTCTGCTGCTGCCCGGATGTGCCCGCTGCCTGGCAGGATCTTTTAGCCTGTATGGAGTTTGTCCCGGAACCTGCTGGCGGGCTGACCGCGGAAAAGGCCGCCCGGCTCTGTGCACTTTTCGGTATTACCCCGGACGAGATCGCTGCAGTCGGGGGAGACGGGAACCTGCCGGAGCTGGTGCTGGAACGGGTGGCGCTGCTGGAAGTCAGCAAATGATTCCCCGTCAGGACTCTTAAAGAAGTTCGGACTTTTTTTTGGAAATTTTTGTTCTGGAGAGAATTTCCAGCTCCGCTGATAATACCGGCCTCATTACTCCAAACCTGCTTCCAATGGGTGTGTATGCAATAGTACCGATCATTTACCCCTACCGGGAAAAGGAGGGTCCGGGTTTCGCGGAGATTCCCTGTGTATTGACTGGAAAAAGTGAAATGAATAGGTAAAACCGGAAGCACCCGAACCATTGCAGGAGACGGGAAGATTTTTTTAAAATCCTACTTATTGGCGTGGGAGAGGATGTGCTGGATCTCCGGGACGATCAGGTTCTTTGTGGCAAGGGTCACGGCCGGTGTGGACCCCGGGATGCAGAAGATGGCTTTTCCTTTCACGGTCCCGGCAATAGCCCGGGAGAGCATCGTGGAGGTACCGATCTCCTCGAAACTCTTGAGCCGGAAGAGTTCGCCAAAACCATCGATCTTCTTTTCGAGCAGGGGTGCGACGGCTTCAATCGTGCAGTCATCATGAGTCAGCCCGGTACCTCCGTTTACGATAATACAGTTGCAGGTCTTTAAGGCAAGGAGCACCTCAAACCTGATGGCTCCGATATCATCGGGGATAACTGCATAGTGCCGGACCGCCAGATCTGCCCCTGCAAGAATCTCCTGTATTGTTTTCCCGCTGGTGTCCGTCTCCTTTGTTCGTGTTGTGGATACCGTGATAACGGCACAGTTGATCTCCAGTTCTGAAAGATGCTCAGGCTTCATGATCATAGGATTAAGACAGTACCCTGATTAAAAGACACATGATATTGTCCATCGGAACAGGGTCTTTGTTGGTTTCCCGAAGCAGCCACCCCTTTGTTTCCTGTGGAATGTTTTCTTCCGGTTTGTTTCAAAGTTCTATCGTAGTCTGGGGTCAAAAGCGGAATACTGTACATAGTATGTTTTCGAATACTTTCCGTTATTGGGTCTGAATTAAGATTGACTCCATCAAAGTGGAATACAATACACAGTATGTTTTCGGATCAAACCCGGTGTGTTTATATAGTTTTATCGAGATATTTTGAATGATTATTTTTAGAATATTCAGAATTATCAGTAGTAAAATTCTGTCAGGTTCCACAGGAAATGATGGGGTGGGTCCCGTTCTTTGAAGATAACGCAGCATAATAAAAGCTGTACCGCCGTTGTACTGCTATTTGGCGGCTAATTCAAAGAGCATTAAAATAATAATTCGTTAATCCTGATAAATGGGCATTAAAATCAAAACGGCCAAAAATATGGCGTCTTTCCACAGGAAGTTAAGGGGTATATAAAGGAATAAAAACCGCGTACTTTTTTATCTTGTCGCTCCAATGCTCAGCTCCACGTGTCACCATGCCCGAACCTGAAGATCCATCAACCAGTTTATTCAAGAAATACCTTTCCAATAACAGGATATTCCGTGACCGCGAAGTGCTCCGGCACTCGTACCGGCCCCAGATCCTCCCTCACCGCCAGCCGCAGATCGATACTGTTGCCTCGATCCTCGCCCCCTCCCTCAGGAACGAAACCCCCTCGAATATCCTGATTTACGGCAAGACCGGGACCGGGAAAACCGCAAGCGTGCGGTACGTCGGTTCCGAACTGGAAAAGGCGAGCAGCAAAATGGGGACCGTCTGCCGGATCGTGCACCTCAACTGCGAAGTGATCGATACCCAGTACCGGGTGCTCGCCCAGATAGCAAAGTGCATCGACGGCGTCGATGAGACGGCAAGTGACAAGACAAAGAGCCACATCCCGATGACCGGGTGGCCCACCGACCAGGTGTATGCCGAGCTCAAAAACCAGCTGGAAGCCGGCGGCGGCGTGCTGGTCATCGTGCTGGACGAGATCGACAAGCTGGTCAAAAAAAGTGGCGACGATACGCTCTACAACCTGACCAGAATCAATTCCGATCTCAGGAATTCCAAGGTCAGCATCATCGGGATCTCGAACGATCTCAGCTTCAAGGATTTCCTCGACCCCAGGGTCCTCTCTTCGCTTTCCGAGGAAGAGATTGTTTTCCCGCCCTACAACGCACTGCAGCTTGTGGACATCCTGACCCAGCGTGCCGCCGGGGCATTTGTGGAAGGGGCGGTAGCAGACGGCGTGATCCCGCTCTGCGCAGCCCTTGCGGCACAAGAGCACGGCGATGCACGGCGTGCTCTTGACCTCCTCCGGATCTCCGGGGAACTGGCTGACCGGGACGAATCCAAACAGCTGGGCGAGGAGCATGTAAAACAGGCGCAGGCAAAGATCGAGACGGACAGCATGATCGAGTGCATCGCGACGCTCCCCAGCCAGAGCAAACTGATCCTCTTTTCCATGCTGACGCTCGAACAGCTGGGCCAGAACATCTTTACGAGCGGGGAGGTTTCGCGCGTTTACCAGGATCTCGCCCCGGCCCTCCAGCTCGATATCCTCACCCACCGGCGGATCACGGACCTCATCTCGGAACTCAACATGCTGGGCGTGATCAACACCCGGGTGGTCAGCAGGGGACGGTACGGGCGCACGAAAGAGATGTGGTTCGATGCAAACACGAACAAGATCCGGGACGTCGTGCTGACGGATCCGCGGCTGAACGGATTAAAAGATCTTGATATAAATCAGATGGAAGCCAAATGGTTAAAAACGTGGTTCAGGTGAGATGAAATATGGATGACAAGGATCGTGAACTTCTCCGGATTCTCGAAGAGAACAGCCGGTTGTCGGTAGAGGAAATCGGATCGATGACAAACCTTATCCCGGCAGAGATAGAGGCACGGATCCACGCTCTTGAAGAAAGCAAGATCATCCGCAAGTACACCACGGTCATCAACTGGGAGAAGGCGGGGAACGCCGAAGTATCGGCAATCATCGAGCTCAAGGTGAGCCCTGAACGCGACTTCGGGTACGACCGGATCGCAGAACGGCTCTCCCGGTTCAAGGAGGTCCGGACGCTCCGCCTCATTACCGGTACCTACGACCTGCAGCTGATGGTAAGCGGCAAGAACATGCAGGATGTTTCGCGGTTTGTCTCCGAACACGTCGCCCCGATGGACCGGATACGCGAGACAGCGACCCATATCGTGATGAAGTCCTACAAGGAGAACGGCAACACCCTCTTCGAACAGCAGGAAGCCGAACGTCTCCCCTACTCCTTCTAGAGGTGAGAAGGATGCGGAACTTTGTCTCGGACCGGGCCCGGGAGATCCCACCCTCGGGTATCAGGAAGTTCTTTGACCTCGTCATGACCATGGACGACGTGATCTCGCTCGGGGTCGGTGAACCGGATTTCAGGACGCCATGGAACATCTGCGAATCGGGGATCTATTCCATCGAGCAGGGTGTAACGTCCTATACGTCGAACCGGGGGCTCCAGACGCTTCGGGATGCGCTCTCGGCCCGCCTTGCGAGCCAGTACCAGCTTAAATACTCTCCAGATGACGAGATGATCATCACCACCGGTGTTTCCGAAGCCCTCGATATCGCAGTCCGGGCGATCGTCAATCCCGGCGACGAGATACTGATCGCCGAGCCCAGTTACGTCTCCTATGCGCCGTGCGTTACCCTAGCCGGGGGAACACCGGTTCCCGTTGAGTGCACCGAGGAGGACCATTTCCGGCTCAACCCCGACAAGCTTCTGGAGAAGATAACCCCGAAAACCAGGGCCCTCATCATCAACTTCCCCAACAACCCGACGGGCGCTGTCATGAAAAAGGAGGACCTTGAGCCGATCGCCGATATCCTCTCCGATAAGGATCTCCTGCTCATCAGCGACGAGGTTTACTCGGAACTCACCTACGAGTCCTCCCATACCGCTGCGGCGACGGTAAAGGATCTCTGGGAGCGGACAATCACCCTGAATGGTTTCTCGAAAGCCTACGCAATGACCGGCTGGCGGGTAGGCTTCCTCTGTGCGCCAAAGGATATCTGCGACGCGGCCCTCAAGATCCACCAGTACGTGATGCTCTGCGCTCCGGTCATGGGGCAGGTGGGGGCAGTCGAGGCGCTCCGGTCTGCCGAGGACGAAAAGACGAGCATGGTAAACGAGTACCGGCTCCGCAGGAACATGTTCGTGGCCGGCCTCAACAAGATCGGCCTTACCTGTCATGTGCCCGAAGGGGCATTCTATGCATTCCCCTCGGTCAGGGGGACCGGCCTCTCCGATGTGGATTTCGCTGAGCGCCTCCTAAAAGAGCAGAAGGTCGCGGTGGTCCCGGGCAGCGTCTTTGGCAGGGGCGGGGACTACCACCTCCGCTGTGCCTATGCGGTATCAAGGAAGGACTTAAGCGAAGCCTTAACCCGGATGGAGACCTTCATCAGCGGCCTCTGAACCCGTGACAACAGATTCTTCTTCACCCTCTTTTTTTATTCCTATGGCGGAACCGATCCTCCGATCGCCCCCTTTTCACCTCATGGCAGACTTTATTGCCAAACCCGGCATACACTACATGAACTTCAATGAGTTGTACTATTATCGTAGGCGGATTTTTCGGGGATGAAGGGAAGGGCAAGGTTGTTGCCCACATCGCTCACGCGGATGAACCCGTTATCATCTCCCGCGGCGGTGTCGGTCCCAATGCCGGCCACACGGTCAAGGTCGGGGACAAGGAATACGGTGTCCGGATGGTTCCCTCCGGTTTTGTGTATCCGAAGGCAAAACTCTGTATCGGGAGCGGCGTGCTCGTCAACCCGAAAGTCCTTGAAGAAGAGGTCGAGAAGCTCGGTGTCAGGGGCAGGGTCTTTGTGGACAAGCGCTGCGGTATCATCACCGAGGATCATATCGCACGGGACAAGGGCAATGCTTACCTGTCAAAGAAGATAGGGAGCACCGGGTCCGGCTGCGGCCCGGCAAACGCCGACCGTGTCATGCGGATCTCGCCGCAGGCAAAGGATGTGCCGGAGCTTAAGGAATACCTGATGGATGTTCCCAAGGCAATCGACGATGCCCTGAAGGCCGGCAACGAGGTTCTTCTCGAAGGCACGCAGGGGTTCGGGATCTCCCTGTATTACGGGACCTATCCTTTTGTCACGAGCAAAGACACCTCCGCTTCGCAGATCGCTGCGGACAACGGTGTCGGCCCGACAAAGATCGACGATGTCATCGTCGTCTTCAAGGCATACCCGACAAGAGTCGGCGAGGGACCGTTCTCCACTGAAATGACCTCGGAGAAGTCCGATGAAATGGGCATCCAGGAATTTGGCACGGTCACCCACCGGAAGCGCCGGATCGGCGGCTGGGACGGGCAGATGGCCCGGTACTCCGCCATGATCAATGGCTGCACGCAGGCGGCGATTACCGGTATCGACCGCATCGACAAGGCCTGCTACGGCATCACCGAATACGGCAAGCTCACGAAAAAGGCAAAGGACTTTTTAAAGAGCGCCGAGGACGATATCGGCAGCCCCATCACCCTGATCTCCACGGGTCCTGAGCTCTCCCAGATCATCGATATCAGGAAAGAATACGTATGAAGCGCTCGCTCATGGACATCCTCTGCTGCCCCGTCTGTAAGGGGGATCTCGCCCTTACGGTGGAAAAAGAGGATGAAAAGGAGATCCTCGAAGGCCGCCTGCACTGCGCTGCGTGCCAGGTGGATTACCCGATCCATGAGGGCATCCCCAACCTTCTTCCCCAGAAATAACCGGTGCCGTTATGTCATCCCTGCTGCCATTCGAACTTCTGGCGGTTCCGGAAATCCCCCCGGAGGAGGGATCACAGACCGAAATCCACCTCAACGGGTCGGGCATCAACTCGATTGAACTCCCCCCCGGTAATGCTCATGTCGAATGCGGCAAGATGCTCAGGGTCCGGTTCATGAACCGGGGTGCCCCGGTCCATATTACGGCGAGCACGTCCAATGCAGGGATGTTCTCAGACTTTTTCCACGAGAACATGTACGTGATCGACGAGGTAACGCTCGGGATCCAGACCAAAAAGGACTGTTCCCCGGGCTTTTTCGATATCGATATCCTCGCCGGGTATGGCGCCTCGAAGGCCACGCTCCGGGTAGAGGTCAATGTCCGGCCCACGCGGGGTGAAGAAGTCCAAAAAAAGGAACCCCCGGTCCAGCCGGTCGCCCACGGCAGGCCCCACCTCCTGATGATTGCTATGGGCATCGGCCTCGTGCTCTACAGCACGTGGTATTATACGAAGATTGAGGCCCTCAACATCCTTGCATTCATTGTTTTAATTGTCGGTGCGTTGTTCGTATGGTACCGACAGACCTGATTCTTGCGGGCGCAGTCCTTTGTCTTGCGCTTGCAGTTGACCGGCTCATCGGTGATCCGCACTCGGCATTTCATCCGGTCGCCCTCATCGGCCGGTTCATCGGGTGGTGGGGACAGCCGAAGAGATATTCCCCGGGGCTCCAG
>JAQWDG010000031.1 GCA_028705545.1 Methanoregula sp.
GTCCAGTTTTTTCTGCATGGAGTCGACCGACTGCTTCAGTGCGGTAATTCCCTGTTGCATATCGCTGATATCTGTAGTTTTTTGTGCCGCGAGCTGCTCCTGTATGCGGATCCATCGCAGCGCACAATACATTACAACGACCAGGGCAACGACAAGGACGGCGAACCCGACTATAAACGGGGTAATGAGTACAGCGAGGTTGATATCGAAGGCAAGGCACACTGCCAGGATAAGGATGAGGATAAGAACGGCAATGCCGGCTTTGGCAGGCCCGTGAAGATCCCGCAGGATCTGTACCGTCAATCCGACACCTTCCTGAGGATCTCTTCGATGCGGTCGAGTTTCTGTTCCATTTGCGCGAGTTTTTCGTTCGTGGCAGCCATCGCTGCCGCTACAGCTTCCCGGTCGGTCTTCTGTTCGGCAAGCATAGCATCGAGGTATTTTTCGATCCATGCCTTCACCGCCATAATCGCCATGTAGATAGCGATAATGATCAGTACCACGAGGAAAACCGAGGTGAGTACCGAGCTCAGGGACATCACCATCCTCCCGAACTCCTGGCTGGCATCGAAAGCCGCCTGGTTACTCTGGTGCGATGATGTCCAGTATACTGATGCAACCATCGCTGCAAGGAGCAGCCCGACCAGCAGGATCGTCAGTGCGATTACGATCTTTGTTATCCAGTGAAATCCCCGGATTGTTTTTACGAGTTCCATGATCAGTCCTTTTCCATCTTTTCGATTACATCGAGGTTTACGACCAGTTCGAACGGCACCGCCTTGTAGTACCGTTTTAAGTACGGCGGCTCTTCGGAGACCCGGTTGGTGCCGGTAACGAGGCCGGCCTTTTCGAACTGCTTAAGGTAGATGTTCACGAGGGGCCGGGAGATCCCGACCTCTTCTGCGATCTCCCGTGCGAACTTTTCCTTTTGGGAGATTGCCCTGAGTATGCAGAGCCGCTGCTCGTTTCCGAGAAAACTCAAGGTCCGGGCAAGTTCCGGCAGGGTTTTTGGGCTTTGCATCTATGTGTTTAATTATTTTTACACATGATAAAATTTTGTGTTACCATTGCCCGGCAAGCTCCGGATCCGATAAAGAAGGCAAGGGGGGGTGGGGGGCACCCTCCCCCATTACAAAAAAATTGGCCGGCCCGGACTTTTTTAAAAGAGGGGACCCCCCACCCCCTCCGGCCCGGCCGTCCGGCGAGAAAAGGAAAAATTTTGTCAGATGTACACTTGATTATCAAATGTACATCTGATAATCAAATGATCAACTGACAACCGCGTTTGGGATTTTTTTCTAAGCGAGCTGCAGGGCCAGGGTGCCCGATGCAGTGATCCGGTAATATTTCTCTTTCCGGTTTCCGGCCGGGCCCGGCACTTCTTCAATCAGATCGGCACTGGCCAGCGTGATCAACAGGCTCGAAAACGTCCCCTGCGAGAGCACCGGTATCACCGCCCGCTTCCCGGTGACGGCATCGGTCTTTGTCTTCGAGACGTTCACCCTGACTCCCGATTTCTTCACCGGCACATAGAACGCTTCCAGCTGGGTAAAGAGGTACGACCGGGGAAGGACCCGGGTCCGGGCATCGTCCTTTCCCGGTGTCCCGGCAAGCACCCCGAGGATCCGCATATAGTTCGGGTTTGCGGCGATCTCCATAAGCGGGATCTTCGGGACCGCCAGTTTTTCTGCCGGTCCCGTGACACCTTTCCGTCCTTCGAACGCATAATACGCATCGCCGTCCAGCCAGAGCGAGACCGGAAAGAGGGCAAGGGCGAGGTCCTTTGAGCCGCCCGAAAGATCGAACGTGAACCGTGCACCGGGCGACTCCTTTTTGATCTTCTGCACGGCTGCGGCAACCGAGGCTCCCGCCGGGGGTGCGATGTACACGAGGGTAGCGGGAATAGCAAGAGTAGCGGCGTGGGCCTTTGCCTTCGTGGCCGCATCCCGGACTGCGTCCTTGTGCGCTTTTACCTCTTCGCTGTCCCGGGACGTGTTGTTGTAGATTTCCGTGTCGGCGAAGATGACGATCCGGGTAATGTCCTGAAGGTCCCGGATGGCCGCCGCACAGGCCGTTTCCATCTTCTCCCCTGCTGCAATGATGTGGATGTGCTCCTGCCGCTCCATGATCAAACATCCGGTCGTGCCAAAAGAAAGACTTGCCGGGGATTTTAGAGCAGGAACAGCCCGAGGAAGAACGATGCCGCGTTCATGACAAGCGAGCACACACCGGCAACCGGCCATTTCAGCCCGAGGAGCCGGTTGAGGATTACCGCCTCCGCAACGACAACGAGACTCTCCCCGATCAGCGGGTAATACGCAGCGTCCACGTAAGGCGGGAGGACAAACCAGAGGTAGGGCAGGGTAAGGGCGGTGCAGAGCGCCCCGGTAAAAACGATCCGCAGGGTGGGAAGGGTCCGGTCGCGGAAGGCGTACCGTACGAGGACGAAAAGGACGGGGATCTCGATCGCCCATGTGGTCACGAGCGCGAGGAGGAACCGGGTCTCGTAGAGCGTCCTAACACCCGGCCCCGAAGAGGGAGAGGATACCGCAGTACAGGGACTCGACCGGGCCCCTCTTGGCCGTGTCGGGGTTCTGTGCGGAGGGTGTGGCGTTCCCGCCCGGTGCAGGGATCGTAAAGTGCTGGTCGCAGACCCGCATCGCCGGCATCATCCGGCCGGTCCAGTTATCCCGGTACATGACCATCGTGGAGGGATCGACCTTTTGTAAGTAGATCTCGCAGGCAGTCCGGTTTTTATCTGCGGCGTCCCGGCAGGCAATAGCTTTGGGGGTGTTTTTGACATACGTGTCGTTGATGACCCAGTTCCCGCAGTCCGTATCCTTTGCCGGGTCGCATTCTGCCATGTACTGGCTGCAGCGATCCGATTCCTCGTAAGTCGCGTTCATGCAGGTGTTGTATTCCGGCGTTGTCTTATAGTAGTCATCAATTCCCATCCCGATATCATAGGGCTGGAGCATGGTGCAGTTCGATGGCATCGGGGTTGTAGCAAAATTGGAGACCGAGAAGCTGCGGTTGCCCGCTGTTCCCGACAGGTCGCATCGCGCTATATGCCGGTAGTTCAGGTAGTAGGGCTCGTAGATAACGCAGCCGTACCCCGGGCAGCTTGCTGAATAGGAATAGACGGTTTCTGACGTATTCTCCGGGGCGGTGTTCGACATAAAGTACGGGCTGTTGGGATACGCAGTGTACCCGTAGCAGGCGACGGTATACTGGACGCTCCCGTTATAGGGAACTCCGCCCTGTTCGAAATAGACGTAGGTATTGGTGGGTATCGAGACATCGCCCAGTGCCGGGGCGGCGGCACAGGCAAGGAATGCAATAAAAGACAAAACAACGAGCTGGGGGAAGGGATGCCGGGGACTCATGCTATCGTATCCGTTTTATTATATGGTTTTGTGTTTTCCCTCAATATAATAGGATATATGCCCTCTTTGTGGCATGCTCCCGTACCGTTTCCGCACCTTTATCTAACTGCCAAAAGAGATGGAACATTACGATACAGGAGGAACACGCCATGGCCACCGACCCGGTCTGCTTTATGATCGTTGACGAGGAGAACAACCCGTTTACAAGCACCTACAAAGGAACAAACTATTATTTTTGCTGCAATTACTGCAAGAAGCAGTTCGACGCAGACCCGAAGAGGTACAGCCGTATTCTCGCAGATGTGAACGTGGACTTAACCGGGTGCTGAAGCCCGGTACCGGGACGGTCCGCCGGCAGGACTTCGCGCGGGACACCTGGTATCCGGTCCCGGCCGGGCCGGAAGGGTCGGGAACCTCACCGTTGCAGGACGCTGCCATTTCAGGAACCGGGGCATTTCACGGTCGCAGATCCTGGCAGCCGCGTGGTCCCCGACCCGCCCCGGTACAGGTTTGTATGACGGCGCCGCCGCCGGTCTTTCGCGCACGGCAGACAACAACCTATAATGCCGAACATGAGCAATATTTCATCCGTTGAATAATCCTTTTTAACGCTCCCATACAACATCCCACAGGTCCCGCCATGAACACGCCATCAGTCGTTGACAGTATCCTCTCTGCACGCTATCTCCGGAAAGGAGAGAAGAATTACGAAGACATCTGCCGCAGGGTCGCATCGGCCCTTGCGGAGGACGAAAGCGATAAGGCCCGGTTTTTCGAGGCCATGCTCTCGCTCCGTTTCCTGCCCAATTCCCCGACGCTCATGAACGCGGGCACCGATATCGGGCAGCTCTCGGCCTGCTTTACGCTTCCCGTCCCGGACTCCATCGACGGGATCTTCGATGCGATGAAGGAAGGGGCGATCATCCACAAGACCGGCGGGGGAACGGGATACAACTTCTCGCACATCCGCCCCGAAGGTTCCCCGGTGCAGTCCACGGACGGGGTGGCGTCGGGGCCCATCTCGTTCATGCGGGTCTTTAACGCGGCGACCGATGTGATTAAGCAGGGCGGGCGCAGGCGCGGGGCAAACATGGGGATCCTCAATGTCTGGCACCCCGACATCCTTGCGTTCATCGCCGCAAAGAAAAAGGAGGGCGACTTCTCCAACTTCAACATCTCGGTGATGGTAAACGACAGGTTCATGGACCTCGTGGAGAAGCAGAAGTTTTCCGATGTCTGGCTGACCAATCCCCATTCGGGCCGGAAGGTCTCAGTCGGGGAGATCTGGAACGGGATTGTCGAGGGGATCTGGAAAAACGGCGAGCCCGGCATTCTCTTCTACGATGAGATCAACCGGCACAACCCGACGCCGCAGCTCGGCGAGATCGATACCACGAACCCCTGCGGGGAACAGCCGCTCCTGCCCTACGAGAGCTGTGTTCTGGGGAGCATCAACCTCGCGGCGTGCATCCGTGACGGTGCCTTTGACGAGAACCTCCTGTGCGAGACGGCACGGATGGCCACCCGGTTCCTCGACCTCGTGATCGAAAAGAACGTGTTTCCCATCCCGCAGATCGCCGACGCCACGCGAAGGACGCGGAAGATCGGCCTCGGGGTCATGGGCGTGCACGATGCGATGCTCCTGCTCGGCCGTACCTACGATTCCGAGGAGGGCCGGGCCTGGTGCGAGCACGTGATGAAGACGATCACCGATACCGCCATCGACGAGTCCCACCGGCTTGCGGAGCAGAAAGGTACGTTCCCGGCCTGGCAGGGCAGCATCTGGAAGGATTACCCGGTCCGAAACGCCGCGATGACGACCGTTGCCCCGACAGGGACGATCTCGCTTCTCGCCGGGTGTTCGAGCGGGATCGAGCCGGTCTTCTCGTTTGCCTATACCCGGAGGAACACTGTCGGCAAGGTCTTTGTGATCGTGAACCCGGTCTTTAAGGGAGCGCTCCTTGCCACCCTGACCACCATGGGATACGCCGGGGACGAGCGGGAGAAGAAGGCGGGCGAAGTGATCTCGCACGTCCACGAGAAGGGGTCCGTGCAGGATGTAGCCTGGCTGCCGGCGGAGTTCAGGGCGCTTTTCAAGACCGCACTCGACATCCCGTGGCGCGACCACATCCGGATGCAGGCGAGCTTCCAGAAGTACGTCCACGCCTCGATCAGTAAGACGATCAATATGCCCGGTTCGGCGACGAGGGAGGACTGTGCGGAGGCTCTTCTTATGGCCTGGAAACTCGGCCTCAAGGGGATCACCATCTACCGGACGGGCAGCAGGGAGGACGTGGTCCTCGCGTTAAAAGAAGAGGCAAAGACGCCCGCCCCGGTTCCCGCTGCCGCCCCGGTCGTGCGGCCGATGCCGGTCACGCATCCCATGATATCGAACTCTATCGACCGGCCCAAGGAGCTCGCCGGCCGGACCTACCTCTGCCAGTCCGGCTGCTGCCGGCTCTACGTGACCGTCAACCTGCTCGACGGAAAGCCCATGGAGGTCTTCATCCGGACCGTCGGGAACGGTGGCTGCGATGCGAACAGCAGCGCCCTTGGCCGGGCCATCAGCACCGGCCTCCAGAACGGCGTGCCCTACGGGAAGTTTGTCAAGCAGTTTGCGAAAGTCAACTGTATCTCGGCGATCAAGAACCCCTCGTCCGAAGGGCATTCCTGTGCGGATGTGGTGGGGCGCTGCATCGAACTTTCGGCGAAAAACGAGAGCATTGCGACCTTAAACGACTGGAATATCTCAAAGACCGGGGAGAAACGGCTCTGTCCCGAGTGCCACGAACCGCTCGATTTCGGCGAGGGGTGCAACCAGGGGATCTGCAAGCACTGCGGCTGGTCCGGGTGCAGTTAACCGGGATTTTCCCGGAATCATTTTTATGGGTTGTATTAATCAGTAATTATTCAGATAACGGATCAATCGGCATTTAAACGTACCCCGGCCAACACCTAGTACATTTTCGGTGTGGCCTTTCGTATGTTTTCGGTTCTGTATGTCGATGACGACCCCGCGCTCCTCGATATCGGAAAGACGTTTCTCGAACTGTCGGGCAGGATCCGGATCTACACCGTAGGTTCTGTCAGCGAAGCACTCCAGGAGATCCAGCGTCAGGACTACGATGGCGTCATCACCGATTACGAGATGCCCCACATCAACGGCATCGCGTTTCTCCGCTACATCCGCGAACACTACCGGGACCTCCCGGTCATCCTTTTTACCGGCCGGAGCCGGGAGGAGATTGCGATCGAGGCGCTCAACTCCGGGGCCGATTTCTACCTCCAGAAAGGCGGCGATCCGAAGTCCCAGTTCGCCGAGCTGGAGTACAACCTCCTGCACGCCATTGACCGCAGGAAAGCGCAGGAAGAGCTTAAGGAATCCCGGCAGCTGATGGCAAATATCATCGATTTCCTTCCCGACGCTACCTTTGCCATCAACCGGAATAATGTCGTGATCTCGTGGAACCGGATGATGGAGAAGATCACCGGGATAACGGCGGGAGAAATTATCGGCAGGGAAACCTACCGCGAGGCGCTGGCCCGGTTCAACGAGCAGCGCGTCCCCCTTATCGATATCGTTCTCAAGCCCGATCTGGATGTTTCGGGGATGCAATTGGTCCAGGACGGGAAAGCTCTCATCTCGGAGTTTTACAGCCCGACGGCCTATATTGGGAAGGGGGCATTCCTCTGGCTGATCGCCTCGCCTCTCTACGATGCCGCAGGAAACACCATCGGGGCGATAGAGTCCATCCGGGATGTCTCGCAGAGGATGGTGGCCGAAAAGAACCTTAAACAGGCGCATGGGGAACTCAACGCCGCTTACGAGCAGCTTGCGGCGACCGAGGAGGAGCTGCGCCAGAACTACGAGGAACTCTCGAAAAGCCAGACCGAGATCCACAAAAGCGAGGAGCGGTACCGCAATATCGTGGAAGACCAGACGGAGTTCATCTGCCGGTTTTCCCCCGTCGGCCATCTCACCTTCGTGAACGGCGCGTACTGCCGGTACTTCGGCCTCGATCCCCGGGACTGTATCGGGAAACCGCATACGGTCAGGATCCCTGATGAAGACCGCAGGAATATGAAGCGGCACCTTGCCGAATTCTCCCCGGATCACCCGGTTGCATCGATCGAGCACCGGATCGTGATGCCGGACGGGAAGGTGCGCTGGCAGCGCTGGAGCGACCGTGCGGTCTTTGACGAGAAAGGGAAACTTGTCGAGTACCAGTCGGTTGGCCGCGATACTACGGACCAGCACGGGATGATCGACCAGCTCAAAAAGACCAACACGGAGCTCTCCGCAGCGTACGAGCAGCTGACGGCGACCGAGGAGGAGCTGCGCCAGAACTACGATGAGCTCTCAAAAAGCCAGCACGATCTCCATGCAAGCGAGGAGCGTTACCGGAACATCGTCGAGGACCAGACAGAGTTCATCTGCCGGTTTACTCCCGATGGCCGCCTCACCTTCGCGAACGGTGCGTACTGCCGGTACTTCGGCCTCGATCCCCGAAACTGTATCGGGAAGCCCCATACGGTCACGATCCCGGAAGAAGACCGCGGGAATATGAAGCGGCACCTTACTGAACTCTCCCCGGATCGCCCGGTTGCCGTGATCGAGCACCGGATCGTGATGCCGGACGGGAAGGTACGCTGGCAATGGTGGAGCGACCGTGCGGTCTTTGACGAGAAAGGGAAACTTGTCGAGTACCAGTCGGTTGGCCGCGATACCACGGACCAGCACGGGATGATCGACCAGCTCAGGCGGACGAACACGGAGCTCTCTGCCGCTTACGAACAGCTTGCCGCGACCGAGGAGGAGCTGCGCCAGAACTACGAGGAACTGGCAAAGAGCCAGCGCGACCTCGTGGAGAGCGAGGAACGGTACCGGAACATCGTAGAAGACCAGACGGAGTTCATCTGCCGGTTCCGGCCCGACAGGACGCATATCTTTGTCAACGATGCGTACTGCCGGTATTTCGGGAAGAGCAGGGAGGAGATCGCCGGCCACCGGTTCGTGCCGGCGATCCCCAAAGACGACCAGGTACTCCTGTCGGCCCATTTTGCCGCGATCACCCCGGACAACCCGGTACACACGGTCGAGCACCGGATCCTGATGCCAAACGGCGAGGTGCGGTGGCAGCAGTGGTCGGACCGTGCGGTCTTTGGCCGTGACGGGAAGGTGACGGAGTACCAGTCGGTGGGCCGGGACATCACCGACCGCAAGTTCACGGAACAGGCGCTCTCCGAGGCGAACAGGAAACTCACCCTCCTCTCGGGTATTACCCGGCACGATATCCTCAACCAGCTCACGGCACTCCAGGGGTATCTCGGGTTAATCCAGACAAAGGCGGCCGAGGCATCCATAAAAGGTCTCGCGGAACAGGCGCTTCGCACGGGAGCGGTCATCCACGACCAGATCTCGTTTACCCGGCAGTACGAGAGCATCGGCACCCAGAAGCCGCTGTGGCAGAACGTGTATGCGACCGCCGCGGGCGTGAGCCGTGACGGCGGGTTCCGGATGGTGACGGTGGACCCCGCCCTCAGAGAGGTCGAGATCTATGCCGATCCCCTCCTGAAACTGATCTTTTACAACCTGTTCGAAAACTCGTGGATGCACGGCGGCCGGGAAGTGAAGATCCGGGTGGACGCTACCGTGACAAACGGCGGTGCCGAGATTGTGGTCTCCGATGACGGGAAGGGGATATCCGCTGTGGAAAAGGAGAAGATCTTCAAAAAAGGGTACGGCAAGCATACCGGGCTCGGCCTCTACCTCGTAAAGGAGATCCTCTCGATCACCAATATCGCAATCCTGGAAAACGGCGAGCCCGGAAAGGGTGCCCGGTTTACGATCCAGGTGCCGGTCGGCATGGTCCGGAAAGTGTCCGGATAGGGCTTACGGGCCCGGCCGATCTTTTCGGCAGCGGTTTTTTGGCAACCCTGTTTTTTTGCGTTGCCGTTCTGTTTTTTTAGGGGACTTTAAAGGAGAGCTGCCGCTCCCGTGCAGGAACGACAAAAAAGGGATGGTATTTAGATAAAGAGCGGAGCAAGCACGAGCGTTAAGGTTGCAAGGAGCTTGATGAGCACGTGGAGCGACGGGCCGGCCGTGTCCTTGAACGGATCGCCGAGCGTGTCGCCGATGACGGCTGCCTTGTGGGCCTCGCTGCCCTTGCCGCCGTGGGCACCGCTTTCAATGAATTTCTTCGCATTGTCCCATGCCCCGCCGCTGTTGTTGAGGATCAGGGCAAAGAGGATGCCGGTGATGGTTGCTACCATGAGGAAGCCGGCGAGGGCCTCGTGTCTCATAGTGACACCGATGATGATCGGGAACCCGATCACGAGGAGGCCGGGGAGGATCATGTTCTTGAGCGCACCCTGGGTCGTGATATCGATGACAGCCGCATAGTCAGGCTTCTTGGTGCCTGCCATGATGGCGGAGTCCTTGAACTGGATGCGGACTGCTTCGATGACCGACTGTGCGGTCTTGGAGACGGCGCGGATGGCTAAACTTGCAAAGAGGAAGACGAGCATTGCACCGAGGAGCGCACCGACAAAGACCGGGACGCTTGCAAGGTTTACGACATCGAATGCCTTTGCAGTCAGCTTGGCGATATCGGCCATGTAGGCATTAAAGAGCAGGAATACCGCGAGCGATGCGCTGCCGATTGCATACCCCTTGGTGAGCGCCTTGGTGGTGTTGCCGGCTGCATCGAGAGAGTCCATGCGCTTCCTGACTTCTTCAGGTGCGCCGCTCATCTCGACAATACCGCCGGCATTGTCGGCAATGGGCCCGAAGGTATCCATGGCAAGGACGTACGCACAGACCATCAGCATACCGACGGTTGCAACGGCAGTGCCGTAGAGGCCGCCGTTCGTGACACCCGTCATGCTGCCGAACCAGTAGGAGAGCAGGAGGGAGATGCCGATGAGGATCGCGGGGATCGCCGTGGTCTCAAGACCGACCGAGAAACCGGTGATGATGTTTGTCGCGGCCCCGGTCTCGGATGCGTCAGCGATCTCTTTTACCGGCCGGTAGTGGTGGTCGGTGTAGTAGAGGGTGACCCGAAGGAAACAGACCGAGAGGACGATACCCACGAGGCCGGCGTAGAAGAAGTACATCCAGCCGGCGGTCGATCCAAGGAGCCACTGGACCCCGAAGAAGAGGAACACTGCTGAGATGATCGCCGTGATATAGTATCCGCGGTTCATGGCGTCCATGGGGTCGGCGCCGTCCTTACCCTTGACGGTTAAAATACCGATCATGCTTGCAAAGAGACCGAGGGCACACATGACAATCGGGAAGAGGACACCGTTCACACCAAAGACCGGGAAGAGCGCAACACCGAGGATCATCGCACCGATGTTCTCGGCTGCGGTGGACTCAAACAGGTCGGCACCACGACCGGCACAGTCCCCGACATTGTCGCCAACGAGGTCGGCGATGGTGGCCGGGTTCCGGACATCGTCTTCGGGGATACCGGCTTCGACCTTACCGACAAGGTCTGCACCGACATCGGCGGCTTTCGTATAGATACCGCCGCCGAGCTGGGCAAAGAGGGCGACAAAGGATGCACCAAAGCCAAAGCCGAGGATGACAAACGGCGTTGTCTGCGGGTTTGCACCGAGTATGATATAGGTCAGGGAAACCCCGAGGAGCGACATCGAGGTGATGATCAGGCCCGAGATTGCCCCGCCGCGGAACGAGAAGTCAAGCGCTTTCCCATCGCTGTGCTGGGCTGCCGCTGCGGTGCGGATATTGGTCCTGACCGCAATGGACATGGCGACCACACCGGCGATCGCACTGCACGCGGCACCGATGATGTAGGAAAATGCCGTGTCAACGGCAAGCGCCTGCTGCCCGGTAATATAATAGACAACAAATATCAACACGGCAAGTATGATCGCGATGATGGCGATTGTCGAGTACTGACGCTTGATGAATGCTTCCGCACCCACCTTGATCGCATCGGAGACCTCGCGCATCTTCTGCGTCCCCTCGTCCTGGGAGAGGAGGTTACGCGCCAAAAGTGCAGCAAGGGCCAGTGCGATAATGCATATCACAATGACAAGCAGTAATGCTGTTTCGATCATTCCATTTCCTCCCGGATGGTACCATGGGTCATCCGCGTACAGGAACAGCCCTCACGGATCATGACGTTAAACGCACATGACAGAACAGCCGGCTGTACCGTGAATCCATACCCCATCAGGTCTGAACAACTAACGGGCAAGCCTTCCTGCCCGGATATATCCACCCCAAAGGACGGCAGCATGACACGGGACAACCGGGCCCTCACGCCGGCAGCCAATCCTCAGGACAGTATTAGTGCAATTTTGTTACATTAATCTTTTATCATCCCTATCCGGGGGAATCCGGGAAAAATCCGTTGAGTTTTCGGGCAGGTAATCCGGTTCTTTCCCGTCCCGGGGGTATTTTCCTGCATCCGTGAGAAATTCGTGCCCGTTTTACGAAAAACTGCCCGGAACTCCGGAAAAATGCCGGAAAACCTGTTCCGCGGGCAGGTTTTGCGGCACGATTCAATATGATTAATAATGAAAAATACGCATAGTTCATTTAGGGTGGATGTTAGCGTGCAGTATCTCCTCTTTCTCATCCTGTTCCCGCTGCTCGTGGCGCTTTTTATGCCAGTGGTACGCCGCGATACCGAGCGGGGCTGGATTGTAAAACTCTCCGCACTTGCGATCGGCATCGTGACCGTCCTTGCGCTGGTGACCCTGTATGACAAAGGCACCGTCTACTTAGGCGGGTTCGATGTGGCGCCCGTAAACCTCCTGCTCTTCGGGCTCGAGATGGCCATGGCGGCGCTGCTGCTCTGGTACGCGGTGAAATACCGCCATTACCTTGCGCTGGCGCTCGTGGCCGTGCAGACGGCGCTTATTATCTGGTTCGAGGCAACGTGCTCTTCCGCGGCCGATGTTGCATACCCGCTCTTCTCCGATTCGTTCTCGCTTATCATGGCCCTGATTATCGGTATCATCGGGAGCCTGATCTGCGTGTACTCGCTCGGGTACATGCGGCACTTCTACGAGCACCATCCGGAGATCCCCGACCGGACCGGCACGTTCTTTTTAATTATCTTCGTGTTCATCTCCGCGATGTTCGGCCTTGTGTTCTCCAACAGCCTTGTCTGGGTGTACTTCTTCTGGGAAGTGACAACGCTCTGTTCGTTCCTGTTGATCGGCTATACCAAGACCGACGAAGCCATCAGGAACTCGTTTACCGCCCTCTGGATGAACGTGCTCGGCGGGGTTGCATTTATTATTGCACTGATCTGGCTTGCGGCCGTGCCCGGCGGAATGCTTTCCCTCGACCAGGTCCTTGCCGGCGGAAAGGCGCTCATCCTCATCCCGGCAGCGCTCATCGGGTTTGCGGGCCTCACCAAAGCCGCCCAGATGCCGTTCTCCTCGTGGCTCGTGGGCGCAATGGTAGCCCCGACCCCGGTCTCCGCCCTCCTCCATTCGAGCACGATGGTAAAAGCCGGTGTCTATATCCTTGTCCGCCTCGCCCCGGTGTACGCGTTTACCGCGACCGGCCTTGCCCTCTCGATGGTCGGCGCCATCACGTTCCTTGTCGCATCGGGTATTGCGATCTCCCAGACGAACGCAAAACGGGTGCTCGCCTACTCCACGATTGCAAACCTCGGCCTTGTCGTTGCCTGTGCGGGTATCGG
>JAQWDG010000253.1 GCA_028705545.1 Methanoregula sp.
CCCCAATCCTCTACCTCTTCATAACCGAGCCGGTCTGGCTGATCCCGGTCCGGTTCTTCCACGGGACGGCAACCGCCATCCTCGGGCCGGTCATCTCTGCGGTGATCGCCGAACGGTTCCCGGACACGAAAGGCGAGATGCTCGGGCAGTACTCATCGGCAACGCTCATCGGCCGGACCCTTGCGCCGCTCGCCGGCGGGGTCATTATTTCGTATTTTGTCATGTACCCGGGGCTTGTCCCGTACCGGCTGGTCTATATCACCGCAGCCCTTGCCGCCCTGCCGGTCTTTATTATGACGCTTCTCTATCGGGAAGAAAAGTCCCTCCCCTTAAACACGCTCCCGTTCTCTGCCTTCCGCGAGAGCTTTGTCCTGTTCTTTGCAAACCGCAGGCTCCGGGGCACGGCGCTTGTGGACATGGCGACCTACTTCGCGTTCGGGGCGGTCGAGACCTTCCTCCCGCTCTACCTGCTCGGCCTTGGGATCGGGGCGTACCAGACCGGGATCATCTTTGCCGTGCAGGTGGTCGTGATCGCCGCGACAAAACCGTTCTTTGGCAGGATCGCCGACCGGGTAGACAAAAGGATCCAGATTGTTGCCGGGCTCGCCATCACCGGCGCCGCTGCCGCTGCGCTCACCCTTGCCGGCTCCTTTGCCGGCTTCCTTCTCGTGAGCGCCGTCTTTGGCATGGGCATGTCGCTTTCAACAGTCGCAACGAGCGCCTATGTGGCAGACGTTGCACGAAAGGAGCAGCTCGGGGCGTCCATGGGTGCGCTCTCCTCCATCATGGACATCGGCCAGACCTCGGGCCCGGTTGTTACCGGGATTGTAGTCACAACGGCCGGCTACGGCGCCGGGTTTGGGGCAAGCGGCCTGATCGCTGTTGCGATCTGTATCCTCTTTGTCCTGTCCGTCCGCGGGACCGGAAAGGAAAAGCCCGCACCTACCGCGTAAACGTTGTCGTGACCTGCGCTTCCCCAAGCGTGTGGCCGGAAAGGGCCCAATCGATGGATGCCCGGTCTGCGGTCGGCTGGGAGATCGCCATATCGACCGCATACAACCGGAAGAGGTACCGGTGGGTTGTCCCGACCGGCGGGCAAGGCGGGTAATAGCCCCGGGAACCTGCCGTGTTCGTGCCTACCTGCGTCCCGTCAGAGAGTACCTTCGCGTTTGGCTGGTCAGAGTCGATACTCAATGTCGTTGCAGGAATATTATAGAGGATCCAGTGGGTAAACGTCCAGTGGGTAAACGTCCCGGACGGGGCGTCCGGATCGTCAAGGATAACGGCGAGGCTTTTTGTGCCCGCCGGCACGTTTGTCCAGGCAATTCCCGGGGTTGTCGAGGAACCGGTACAGGTATACGTGGCAGGGAGGGCCGACCCGGCCGGGACGCCGTCGACCGTGAGGGAAAAGGTGCCGGCTGCCGGCGATCCTGTTACTCTCGGTACCGCGGTCGCCGTTGTGGTATCCGGGGAGCTGGACAATGATGACGACGGGGCAGTACCGGAACAGCCGCAGAGAAGGACACAGGCAATTACTATACCGGGCAGAAGACCGCGGGCAATGTGCATGGACGATACCTCTCCTGCCGGGCAGATATACCTGACGACAACGAAAGGCCGGGACCCGGCCGGGACCCGGGCGCGGCTACGTTTATACGCTCCACCGGGCAATATCAGCTAATGTACGGGTCAGGACCCGGGTTTGCCCGGGTCCGGGAAGGTACTAACGATATGCTGAACACACCTCCGTTCCCGCAGGAACCCGAAAAACCCTCATCAAAGCGGAAAGCACCGGCTGCCACCCCCCTCAACTTCTGCATCATCCTTTCCAAGGACGGCCGGATCGACCGGCAGATCGACCGGCCGCTGGAGGAGTACCTGGCGGCAATCCCGACGGCAAGCATTGCCTGGATCGATTACAGCACCAAAGACGATGCGCAGGAGATCGAGCAGCTCGCACAGGCAGCCGGGTTCACGAAACTTCCCATCCCCAAACTCTCCACCGGTTTTTACTCGGCATACGAGGATTACGACACGGAACTCGGGATCATGCTCCCCTCGGTCACCATCAAAAACGACACCATGACGGTCCACCCGCTCTTTGTCTTAATCCGGGAAAACTTCATCATAACCGTCCACTCCGAGGACATCAACCGCCTGCTCCGGTTCTCGCGGTATGCCCAGCCGTTTTTCAAGCGCATCAGCTCCATGTGCACCTGCGATAAGATCACCCTGATGCTCGAACGGATCATCGACGAGAACAACGACCGTAACTTCGAGTACCTCCGGGAGATCGAAGCGCACGGCGATGCAATCAGCAAGTCGCTCATCGAGGAGAACGTTGCGAAAAAAAACATCGCCCACAAGATCTACCGGATGAAGCACATCCTGATTGACTACCTAAATGTGCTCTGGGCCACAAAAGACGTGATAAACTCGCTCCAGTACGGGGACGCAGATCTTATCACCAACGACGAAAAACTTCTCGGGAGGATCGGGATCCTTTCCGACAACATCGAGCGCCATATCGAGCTCTCCGAACAGATGTCAAACGTGCTCGCCTCGGGACTCGAAGTGATGCAGAGCATCTACAACAACCAGCTCCAGAGCCTCAACAACCGTTTCGCCCTTATCACCGCCTACCTGACGGTGCTCGGCACGGCATTTTTAGTCCCGAACACGATAGCGACGATTGCCGGCAGCGGGATAATGGAGGGCCACATGGCGGCCCAGTGGTGGTACCTCCCGCTTCTCGTCACCTCGACCGTTGTGGCGACCGTCGTCTCGTTCCTCTGGGTTCTGCACGTCTGGAAGTCGAGAAAGGACGAGGTCTGACCTTCTTTTTCGGGAGCTCCTCCCTGCGGATCCGGGTAAGCTCCGGTTCGAGCCAGGCACTGATGCACTGGCGGACGACCCCGAGGCCGGCATCGCTGTCCAGGAATATCGCGCCGATGATTGCCTCCATGGTATCGGCAATAATCGTGTCCTCTCCCGACCGCCAGAGGTCCCGGGCCCCGTGCCCGAGCCGGATAAACCGGCGTATTTTCATCCGGCGCCCGACCCGGGCAAGGGTATCGTTATTCTCCAGCTGCTCTTTTACCTGCGTGATCGTGCCCTTGTCCTGGATGCC
>JAQWDG010000254.1 GCA_028705545.1 Methanoregula sp.
AGTTTGGAATCCACCTCTGCCAAGATATTTATCTCAGGAACAATGCTTATTGGGATGTACGATCCCGCTGCATTCACGACAGGCATCCTTGCGATCTCTCTCTGTCTCAAATCAGGCATGCGCTGCCCACGAAAAAAGATTGCATTTTGCCCAATTTTCATGCTTTGGGTGTGAACCCTGTCGGTTCAAGTCCGTTTCTACAGAGCACATGATCCCTCTTTTCCGTCAATATTACGCCAATCTTGTCTTTTTTGTCCGCCCTCCTGCCCGGCGACAATCACCGTTACCGTTAACAGGGGCTCGGCTGCACATCAGGGAAATCATTACCTCCCGGTTTTGACTGTATCTGCCCGATAAAATTCACAATATTTATCCCTCTTCATTTTCAACGGGAATTAACGGCGGCCGGAGATCCACATTGCAGGGTGCTGTAACAGGACTTTTGCCAGATCCACCATTCGAACCAGTCCCCCGGCCCCCCGACGATGTGTCCTATGAATGTCCCAGGATCCCTGACCGCACATACCGTTTTTATCCTCGCCATTTTTGCCTTTACCGCAGGGATCGCGGGAGCCGTTTCTGTACCGGATGTCACGGATATCGTCCCTGATACCGCGGTAAACACAAGTGACAGGGTTGACATAACCATTGCCGGTTCGAATTTTGCCACCGGCGCACACGTTCTGCTGGTACCCTGTACGGCATCCCCACTCCACAAAGGCAGTATAACCGACGGGGCGGGAAGCGCACCGTTCCTGAACGGCCCGCAGGCAGTTTTTCTTTCTGGTACCAATGCATATATCGCCAGCCAGTGGAGCAATGCGCTTGAGATCGTCGATGTCTCGGACCCGGCTTACCCGGTTCACAAAGGCAGCCTGCTCAATGGCACCGGCGGGGCGCTCCTGAATGGTCCCCGGTCCGTATACGTATCCGGCACATACGCGTATGTGGCCAGCTCCGGAAATCAGGCACTGGAGATTGTGGACATATCGGACCCGGCAAACCCGTTTCACGAAGGGTGCATCACCAATGGGACGGGGGCTGCAATCATGTATGACCCGCGTTCGGTTTTTGTCCAGGATCGATATGCCTATGTAACAGGATACGGGAGCAATTCCCTTGAGATCGTGGATGTTACGGATCCTGTAAACCCGGTCCATGCCGGATTCCTGCAAAGCGACAGCCTGCTTAAGAAACCTACCTGCGTGTATGTCTCCGGGTCGTATGCCTATATCACGAGTTCCGGAAACAATGCACTCGAAATTGTCGATGTTTCCGATCCTTCACGGCCGGTCCACAAAGGATCTCTCAAAAGTGGCATCGGAAAAGCTCCGTTCCTGAAAAATCCAAAGAGTGTATATGTTCGCGGGAATTTTGCCTATATCGCCAGTGCCGGGGATAATGCTCTCGAGATCGTGGATGTAACAAATCCTGCTACACCGGCCCACGCCTCCTTTATCATGAATGGTGCAGGAGGGGCATGGCTGGGCAGTCCTTCGGGAGTGTATGTCTCCGATCATTATGCGTACGTGGCAAGTACCGGAGGGAATGCGCTTGAAATTGTGGATGTATCGAATCCCGCAGTGCCGGTCCATCTCGGGGCAATGATCAACGGGGCCGGTGGCGCTCTGCTGGAGAGTCCGTCAGCAGTGCAGGTAGCCGGCCCGTACGCATATGTGACCGGCAGTACCGGAAACAGTCTTGAAATCGCAGGTACCGGGAGTGTCCGTTCGGTTCCGGCAGAACGCGTCTCAGTGTTGTCCGGTTCGTCACTCAATGCGGTGTTCAACCTCACCGCTGCAACGGCAGGAGAATATTCGATCATCGTTACGAACCCGGAAGGAACACCGGGCAGGTTTGCAGGAAATTTTACGGTCACTGCGCCGCTGCCGCCGCCACAGGTGATTGGGATCTCTCCTTACGAGGGTTTCAACACAACCGTTGTCCGGGTGACGAATCTGGAGGGAAGCAGCTTCAATACAACCGTGGCCCCAATGGTGAAACTGAACCGTACCGGGTTTGCGGATATTGTGGCCACGAATGTAACCGTCCTCCGGTCAACGCAGCTTGCCTGCACGCTCGATCTATCCGGGCGGAAGACCGGCAGATGGAATGTCGTGGTGATAAATCCTGACGGGCAGGAAGGCCTCCTCCAGGAGGGTTTTGCCATTCACGCCAATGTGCCGACAATTTTCCCAACAACACTTCCGACAACAGTGCCCACAACGGTATCGCCTACCACTCCTTCACCGGTTCCCTCCCAAGAATCCACAACCCTGCATGAGGGGGGCGGCTTCTCTGACCGGGGCATGTCCGCTATCGCAACATCGCCCGGTGCACCGGCCGGCGGAACTTTGTCGTTTGTATTCGACAGCACGAGAAATACCGGCTATACCGGACTTCCATATGCACTGACCGAAGTCTCTCTTGTACCCTCCCGGGCTCTCGGCCAGACCGATCTCATTGTATCCGACGCCCGTCTGGCGGCCCGGTCTCCCGGTGATGGCAGGGTTACTGCGGGGATTGTTGCCGTTAAAACGGTTGCCACAAACCCGTCGTCCATCAGCTCCGTGACGATCACGTTTGCCGTTGCGGATGCCTGGATACGGGATAACGCACTGGCTCCCGATCGGGTTGTCCTCATGCATCAGGATGGTGGCATCTGGTCCGAACTGCCGACAACGTACCTTTACCGTTCACAAGACTCCCATTTTTTTGCGGCAACAACCCGGGAATTGTCATTTTTTGCCATTTCAACACGATCTACCGGGGAGCCGGCAACGGTACCGGCTGATCTGGACAATGAGGATGCGCCCCCAGCAGCCATTATGCCGGAGAGTTCGTTTGGATCGCCGCCCGCATATGCCGATAACCCGGGGGAACATCCGTTCGCCGGGCATCCTGTGAAAACGCTGGCTCCTGCCGGGTATGGGTCAAAAAAGATCCCCCGTTCTTCCGGAACTGCGATGCACTGGGCGGTGATACCCGCGTTTGCCATGGGTACGGTAATGTGCGGAATGTGTGTCCGGCGCTGGTGGATCCGGCGCCAGAACCCGGCACTCTTTAAGAAATACGACTGACATCGCACCCTTGCCAGAATCGGATGTGTTCTTTAC
>JAQWDG010000255.1 GCA_028705545.1 Methanoregula sp.
GCATGGTACCGCGAGATTCCGTCCGGGATATATTCCACGTGGCCTCCCTCAACTTCTTCACCGGTCATCTCCTCTAAACAGAGGGCTATCCCCGCGATCCGGAGCCGGTCTGCCGCATAGGTCCCAAACGGCATGGCTCCCGCCGCCCGCACGATCGAGAAGGAGCCGTCCTCTCCCACCCGGTCGATCATGCCGGCAATCCCGTGCTTTTTCGAGACCACTGTCACATCGGTCTGGTTCGCCTTCTGCCACTCGTGTTTGGTGCAGGACGCAATGCAGATATCAAGGAACTCGCGGAGCGCCGGATCGGTGTCCGGGCGGACAGTAAGCACCTCATCCCAGATGGCATCGGCATGCAGCGGTTCGCCAAGATGGTACGAGATCTGCTTGCAGACCGCGTACCGGTCTGACTCGGTGACCGGCTCGTCTTTCTCGTAATAATACCGGAGGGGACAGGTATGCACCCGCACCAGCTCCGAGATCGTGACATGCTCTCCCCTGTCCGGCAGAAAAATACCTCCCTTGAACCGGGGGTGGCAGGGCACATATAGGTTATGGGATTGAAACCGGGATGTGCTGGAGTGTCCTTAACCAACTATTCATACCAGCAGCGTGTAACAGATCCGGTATGACCGGACAGGAAATCTCTGTCAACATCCCCCCCACGCTCGATCCCGTGTACAGCAACATGATCCAGATCGCGTACAAGGACGACGAGTTCACATTCGTCTTCCTCCACCAGCTCCCGCAGGTCAACCAGGCCCGGGCAAAGGCGATTGTCTCGATCACCCCTGCGCACGCAAAGAACCTGCTTGCCGTCCTCCAGAAGACCGTTGCCGACTACGAAGGCAAGTTCGGCACCATCTCGCCGGCAAAGGAAGCGCATCCCGCCGAGAGCGTGACTACGCTTCGCGGGTATTCATAAAACCCACCACCAAACACAGATTTTATTAGCGTACAGGTCGATATTGTGAGGCAGTGCGCCGCCGTGGCTTAGCGGTATAGCGGCTGATTCGTAATCAGCAGGTCGAGGGTTCAAGTCCCTCCGGCGGCTTACAGAGAAAAGGTGTCATTCCCGGTTTTTATTTTCCTTTCTTAAAATATTAAAAAAAGACTCTTCCCGCCTTTATGTTCTCTGGCAGCTATCGAGAGAAGCCGGAGATTTTCCCCGCGGATGGACCGCAGGGCATATGCCCCTATCCGGATAACGGCATGCAGGATCCGGATTTTATCAGTTTTGTTTGAATTTTAATTAGTTATATATAATCAATAAGTATATAGAAAACTGTCCGACTGGATCGGATAACAACAAGGATGTGAACAAGATGTCACGGTATATCCCCTGGTGGTGGCATGCCGACCCGGCCCCGGATTTTCTCAAGTTCCTCAAGGAAGAGGATCTCCGGGTGATCGCAGCACAACAGCTCGACAGCCAGATCGCTACGCTCGACCGTCAGATGAGCGTATTGAAACTGCAGATGGAAGACCTCTCCGCCCAGAAGAGCCAGCTTACCCAGCTGAAAACGATGGTCGGAAAACGCAAGTAACCACGGCTTCTTTTGCAGGCCAATGAAAATTTTCTTATTTTCCCGGGGCTGTGATCCCATGGACAGCGGGATGTGGCAGTAATGGGCGCCGATATTGTCCTTGTCGGGTATGAGGATGAAGAAAACCTGGGCATCCGATCGATTGCCGCGTTTCTCGCAGGCAAAGGCATTTCGGTCACGATTCTTCCCTGCCAGAGAAAGAAAAAAGAAGAGATCCTGGCGTTTATTAAAAACGAAGACCCGAAAATTGTCGGTTTTTCCCTGATCTTCCAGAGAATGTTTTTTTCTTTCGCCAGCCTGATGGCCTACCTCAGGGCAAACGGCATTACCGCACATTTCACGGTAGGAGGTCATTTCCCGACCATTGAGTACGAAGGAGTCCTCATCAGGATCCCCGAGCTCGATTCCGTGATCCGCCACGAGGGTGAGGAAACGATGGGGGAACTGTTCGAAAACCTCGATCGCCCGGATCGGTGGGACAGGATACCGGGCCTGGTATTCCGGCAGGGCAAAACGATCCACGCCTCCGATCCCCGCCCCTTGATAAAGGATCTCGACACCCTGCCGTTCCCGGTCCGAAATGAAACCTTCGAGTCCATTCACGGCCTTGGCGTCAGTTCCCTCCTCGCAAGCCGAGGGTGTTTTTTCAACTGTAGTTTTTGCAGCATTCACCGCTTCTACCACGACGCTCCCGGTCCCAAGCGGCGGACCCGGTCCCCGGCAAACGTGGCCGATGAGATGGAGCAGCTCTATTCCCAAGGTATCCGGATCTTCAATTTCAAGGATGACGATCTGGGGACAAAGACCCGGGACCAGAGGGCGTGGATCGAAGCGTTTGTCGGGGAACTCTCAAAGAGATCGTTCACGGATGACATCCTGTGGCGGATCTCTTCCCGTATCGATGAGATCGACCGGGACCTGTTCGAATCCATGAAAGAGGTCGGGCTCCAGACCGTATATCTCGGGATCGAATCGGGAAGCGAGCAGGGCCTGAAAACGGCAAACAAGCACTATAACGTGAAAGATATCTACCGGGCTGTCGAGACCCTGGACGAGCTCGGCATCGATTACGAATACGGGTTCATGCTTTTTGATCCCTATAGTACGTTCAGGACCGTGACAGAAAACATTGCGATGCTGGAATACCTTGGCAGGAACGGACGCCCGGTCATCCGTTTTACCAAGATGTTTCCCTATGTGGGGACTTCCATCGAAAAGCGCCTGATCGATGAAGGACGGATCAGGGGAAATATCGCCTACCCGGATTACGAGTACCTCGATCCCCGGCTCAACCTCCTTGAAGTCATTGTTTCCCAGTCGTTCCACAACCTCATATTCGAAGCGGACGGGCTGGGCAAACAGCTCGACCACGCCCTTTTCGAGACAAAGATCCTGAAAAAATTCTTCCCCGGCCGGTACGATATCCCTGCGTACGAACAGGCCGTGACCGGGCTGATAAAACGGTGCAACGGGTCTGCAATCGATACCTTAAGGAAAGCGGCCTCGTTTATGGAAGAGAGAACATACGACGAGATACTCGGATCCTGGTGGCTGCTCGAAGCGCTCAA
>JAQWDG010000256.1 GCA_028705545.1 Methanoregula sp.
CGCAGTCCGGGGGCTCCGGGAATTTTCCGCAGACCCTGGTGAGGACGAGGAGCTTCGCGCCCGGGTCGGCGGTCTCCTTACCCATATCGGGAACGTGTAAGGCCGGGCCTGCCGCACGATCCCGTCTTTTTTATTTTCTGCTCGTGGGCGAGCGGTAGTTGAAATTTTTTTTCTTGTTCCTGCAGGGACTTTTCCCGGTTTTGCCCGGTACTGCGGGGGAGGGTACCCCCCACCTGCCCGGACAGAGGGGAGGGGGGTGATCCCCTCCCCCCCTCCGCCATTTTGGGGATGCATACTGTTTTTGCACGGGAACCAGGAGTCTGTTCGCGTGGAACTTCCGGCGTGAAGATCCGGTTGCGCTGTTTTTTTTGGATTAAGAAAACAAAAGCCGGTCCGGGCCCGTGGGGGGAGGGGGTACCCCCTGGCGGCCCGGCACATGGGTGGGGGGGTGCCCCCCACCCCCCCTTACCTTTTTTTGAGCAGGGCCGCCCGGTTCACGAAATACCATCGGGTCTCGACAACCTCAAGGCCGAGTTTTCCCATGAGTACCAGGTTTTCGGAAAACTCGTTTCGTGGGACGAGAAACGGCGGCTCGGAATAGAAAAAAGTGCCGCCGGGTTTGAGCATCGCGGCGATCTCGCGGAAAAGTTTCTCCTTGTCCGGGACCTCGTGGACGACAAAGATCGCAAACGCCGCTTCGAACAAGCCGTCAATGTCCGGGGTAAGGTCAAGAGAGTCCGGCTCGCACGCATGGGTCTTTACCCGGGAGATGAGGCCCTCGGCGGTGAGTCTCTCGCGGACGATCGCAAGCATCTCCTCCTGAAGGTCGGCGGCGATCACCATGCCATTCTCCCCTACCCGTTTTGCGAACGCCCGGGTGAAAAATCCCGGGCCGCAGCCGAAGTCGAGCACCCGGTCGCCGGGCTTTACGTACCGTTTCGCGAGTGCATTGGGCCGGTAGAGAAAGCGGCGGAACTTATTATCTAAATGAGCGGCGTTCTTAGCGGAGAATACGTCGCGGGCGTGGGAGTGTGGCATGATTATTTCGCCTGGTCTGTGAGGATCTGCATATGTCCTTTGAGCGACCCGATAAAATGCTCAAACGACAGGTTTGGATGGGGTTCATCCACGTGGATTTCCGTCCCATCAAACCGGGCCGTAATGAAACAGGACGATTCATAGAGTCGTTCGAGAATAAGCCGCTCGCAGAGGATCTCGTACCGCTTTTTGTACGAAGCACCCTGGAATATTTCATCGATAGCAAAATGAGGTTCCCGGACAGCTACGGGGGCTGTTGATTCTGCGCAGTCTTCAAGGAGGAAAAGGTATCCCAGCCATGGTCTGAACATTTGATCGCCAAACCTCTTTTCACGGAAAGCAACCCAGATATCCGACGCACTCCCAATGGCCTCTTCAGTCCGGTTATTAAAATTGTTGCCAAACGATGGTCCCATCTGGGATTTCAGCTCGATAACTGCGCCAAGGACGCCCTTGTGGACAACCACGATATCCCATTTCTTTTCCGGCCGGTAATATCCCGGTAGTTCAACGGCGTTTTTTTGGAAAATGTCCGATTCAGGAATCCCGGCATCGGTGATAGCCGAGCAGATGAGATTGGCAAAGGCGTCCATCTGTGCTCCGCCTGTTGCCGCACTCCGGGCTCCCTGATCGTGCCTTCCGGATTGTGCCTGTTTTGCGATCTGGCTCTCACGAACAGCGTGGTATGACCGGACTGCATCGATAATCTTCTGATCCATATATCCCCTCTCCCGTTAATCCCCGGTGAGCGTCCGCTGATATTGTTTTACTGACTGCGGTGTCTCAATCATGATTCCCTGTTTTCGTAACCGCCGGTACGCAAATTCAAGATATTCGGGGTCGATCTCTATCCCGATGCTGTTTCGACCAGTGGCAGCTGCGGATATAATTGTCGAACCGGTTCCCGCGAAAGGATCGAGCACGGTATCGCCAACGAAGCTGAACATCCGGATTAGCCGGGTGGAAAGTTCGACCGGGTACGGTGCCGGGTGATCCTGTGTTGATGCCCCGGGGATATCTGTCCAGATCTGCCGGAACCATCGTTTGTGGTTCTCCTGCGATATGGTGCTCAGCAGTCTTTTTTCCGTATCCGGTTTCCGGTAAGCGCCGGGTTTTCTCTGCATGAGGATAAACTCAATATCGTTTTTTATCACGGCGTTGGGCTCGAAGGGTTTCCCGAGTATTCCTCCGCCACCGTTGCTGACCTCAAACGTTGCGTTGGCGATTTTGTGCCAGATGATGGGTGAGAGGTTATCAAAACCGATCCTGCGACAGGATTCAATAATGCCTGCATGGAGCGGCATCACCAGGTGCCGGCCTGCCTCTTTCCGCGACAGGCATACATCGCCAACGACAACAATAATCCGCCCTCCCTTGACAAGGACGCGGAAACATTCGGCCCAGACTTTGTCGAGCTCTAAAAGGAACGCATCGTAGTCCTGGATATTTCCCAGCTGCCCCTCAGATTCGTGGTATTTTTTCAGGTTCCAGTACGGAGGAGAGGTGACAATGAGGTGAATGGATTCGTCCCCGATACTGGAGAGATCGCGGGCATCACCGAGAACCAGTTTATGTTCTGTAGGGACAAGCCGGGTGATCGCTTCGATCTTTCTGATGAGTTTTGCATCTTTTGATATTGCGGGGATGGCCTTCTGGATCCCGATCTCTTCAATTAATGGATTGAGAAATGCCAGATCGATCTGGGGCGGGATTGCAGAGGTCGTCATCGGTCAAAAGTCCTTGGTATTACTTTATGGAATAAGGGAATTTAATGGTGTGGGAAAAAGGATCCCTGGAGCTGAATTACCTGACTTCCCGACTGTTCTCAGACAATCTATGCGAATGCCCGGGTGAAAAAACCGGGGCTGAAGTTGAAGTCGGGAACTATAAGATGGTAAATACTATTCTCGCCGTTGTGCCGGGGGAGAATTTCCCCTCTAAAAAATGCCGATAACAACACCTCTTGGTACCAAGAAAACCCTTTTACTCTCCCATGGATGACCCACTCATGCATAGGAAGGACCGATAATGTCACAGACATACGACTATATCATCGTCGGGGCCGGGACCGCCG
>JAQWDG010000257.1 GCA_028705545.1 Methanoregula sp.
CCCGGGATGGTGAAGTCCATGAAGATGATCAAGGCAATGATACGTCCCGAGAAGTTCGAGGATGTCAAGACGGCACTGGATGCCGCAGGATTCGGGGCAATGACCGTAACCGATGTCGAGGGCCGGGGCGTCCAGAAAGGCATCAAGCAGCAGTACCGCGGGGCCGGGTATATTGTCGATATGATCCCCAAGCGCGAACTCGAGATCGTAGTTGCCGATGAGGCAGTGGATAAGGTGGTCGAGACCATCAAGACCGCCGCATACACGGGTAAGATTGGCGACGGCCAGATCTTTGTGATCCCGGTCGAGGACTCGATCCGGGTCCGGACCGGAGAACGGGGAGCAAAAGGGATCTGACAGGATTCCTTTTTTTAAAAAAAAAAGTTTTTCTGGCAGTAGCGGGTTTCCGGACTTCCGTACCCCTTCAGGTGTGGCTGTGTGGCCTGAATTCACCGGTCCTGCCATACGAAGAGACAGGCATTGTCCTGAAACAAACGGCATGATCCGGCTACATCATACCGGTCTATAAGGAAAATTCGCCCCCGGGATCCCCATGGATTTCTCTTAAATCCCGTTTTTTACGGGACTGATCGTGCCGGGCAGCAGCGCGATAAAGGTGAGGTTCGCGGTAACTGATGCAACCGGATGAGAGGGTGAAGTCGACTGCATCTCTCTGGAGTTATCCATGGCAAAACCCTGTATGGATCAGGAATTCCCGGATCCCGGGTCTGGCGTTTCCCGTACCGTTTTTTCTTGTCAGGCTCCTTCGTTTTTTGGCGCCTCCCGGCCTGCGGCCCAGTATATGGCACGGAATAACTGGTAGAGCGGACTCCCGGCTTTAGGGCTTTTGCTGATAAACCGGGAAGCGCCGTTCCGGTAGGCCTTTTCCCGGAGCTCCGGGGAGTCATCCGCAGTAAAGAGGATGAACGGTATCGTGCAGCCGCTGCTGCGCAGTCTTTTTAACAGCGCGATCCCGTCCATGCCACCCGGCATGGTATAATCTGAGACAATGACATCGGCAGCGGAACACGACAGCCATTCCAGCGCTGCTTCTCCCGAACCAAGTACCCTGACGGTAAAGGCCCCGCACCGGTCGCAAAAAGCTGCAACGATCCTGCATGCTTCGATGTTGTCATCGATATAGAGAAGGCGGATCATTATCCGGACCTGCCGGGCATAACCTGCCGGTACTATATTGGCAGTTATCCCCACTAAGTGTATCGTATTTTAATATATAGTAATTTCTGTTATAACTTATACACAATTACAATATAAATGTACATTACATAAGCCGGGAAAACATCCGGACCATCAACAGGCAATAACAAAAATACCCAAAAATAACGATCAAAATCCCCTAAAACACAATTTTACGGATTAACAGGACATTTTTTTGAGCGCACGGATCCGGTTAAGAAGATCCAGTTCCCGCCGGGCAAACGTTGTCACATCGGTAATGATAACGTAGGTACTTATGTCATTCCCGTGCCGGATCGAATTGATCTGCCCGTAAACATAGCGTTTCTCCCCGTTTTTGCACCGTAACCGGGTCTGGAAGGTTGCAGGAGGATCCGTACAGCTCCTGGATTTTTGGTACAGCTCGTCCACCATCAACCGGGTTTCAGGCAAAGAAAGGATCTTCCCGTTCGTAGACAGGAGCTCTTCCAGGGAGTATCCCGTGATCTCGGTGATGCGCCGGTTGCCGTACACTATCCTGTCGTTTTCTATGACGAGCACCGCGTCCCGGATATTGTCCGCCATGATCCGGAACCGCCGCTCGCTTTCAACCAGTGCCGCATCCTTGCTGATGAGCTCGGTCACATCGGTCAGGATAATAAAGAGATACCGGATATCGCCATGCTGTACACTCGTAATTCTGAGGTACACATTCCGGTCCACACCGTCTTTCCTGCGGATCCGGCACTGGAGATCCGCCATCCCCGGACCCGGTTTTTTGGCTTTTTCAAGGAGAGCTTCAATCTTTTCCTGATCCACCGGAGCAATGAACTGTGCAGGTTCCATGGTCCAGAGCTCTTCGACCGTATAGCCCGTGATCTCCACCAGGCTGCGGTTAACAAAGGTACATTTCCCGTTCTCGATAATGAGCACGGCGTCGCGGAGGTTTTCTGCCATCATCCGGAACCGTTCTTCCCATCCGCGGATCTCGCGCTCCCGCAGGATATCCCCGGTCACATCGGTCAGGACCAGCGTGTATCCCCGGGCACCATCGTCAAAAACCGATGGGAGGGATTTCTGTTTGAAGATCCGTTCACCGTTCTCCTGCGAGCGGAAGGTAATGAGACCGTCCGATTCCGTGTTCGGCAACGCAGGAAGAGCACCGGTGAGTTCATGCATGTCAATCCCGGAGGAGCGGAGGTACACGATGTTTTTTCCGACTGTTTCAAGGCGATTCAGGTGCAGCAGCGAAAGGAACCGGTCATTAATATCGACAATACGGAATTCCCGGTCAAGAACCATGATCAGGTCTTTTGAACAACTGAGCATGGCCGAGAGCGGAATCCTCTGCGACAGGGTAAAAACTTTTGCCATGCCGTACGTCCGCATATCCACGTGCCCGGAGATCAACAGGATATCGAGGTACCGCCCGGTGGTATTCTTATTTTTCTTAAGAGCTTTTGCAATATCGGTGACGCTCATCCCTTCCGGGTTTTGTTTCAGGAGATTCTTGATCCGGACAAGTTCCCTGCGGTAATTATGCATCATGCAACAAACGGCCGTCTTGTTTATAGATACATTATACCGATAATACGAATTTATAATTTTTGGTTATTGCCAATATGTATGTCCCATATCAAATAAATTTATAAATTGGTGTAAACAACATATTCAACAGAAAAGGAAGGTATTGGAGGAAACCTGAACATGGATTCCGCAGTTATCAGTCTTGCCAGTCAGTGGTATAACGTCATCATGACGTACCTGCCAAGTATTATAGGAGCACTCATCGTCCTCGTGATCGGCTGGATTGCCGGCCGCCTTCTCGGCCGTGCAGTCAGGATCATCCTGGACAAGATCGCAGATCAGCACATCGTCAGTGAGGGTGCGGATCTGGCATCGGTACGAGGCTCGGTGAAAAATGCCGGGATCAC
>JAQWDG010000258.1 GCA_028705545.1 Methanoregula sp.
TTGAGGGAGACGATGATCCCGGCAATACAGAGGAGCGTAAAGAGGCTGAAAAGGATATGGAAGCATACCAGAAACGCCCCGGCAGAAGCAGCAGTAACTTCGGTGCTGCCGATCACGATTGCAAAGACCATGGTTGCAATCGCCATCGAGAAAACCTGCCCCATCAGCCGCATCGTGCTTAAGGTGCCTGCCGCAACCCCATAATACCGCTGTTCAACGGAACTCATGATCGCGTTCTCGTTTGGCGAGGCAAAGAATCCAAAGCCAGTCCCGAGAAGTGCAAGCGCCGCGACAATGTACCAGAGTGGTGTCGTATCACTGACAAAGATCAGCAGGAAAAGCCCGATCGCAACCAGCCCCATCCCGAACGAGACCACGGTACGCGGTTCGATCCGGTCGGAGAGCCTGCCGGTGAATGGCGACACAAGCGCCTGCATGAGCGGCTGGACCAGGAGCACGAGACCTGCCTGGACCGGTGTGAACCCTTGAGTGAACTGGAGATCCAGGCTCATGAGAAACGCAACCGCAAACGTTGCACTGTAACAGACAAGCGAGGTGAGACTGGAGAGGGCGAAGATCCGGTGAGATGTGAGAAGGGTGAGATCGAACACGGGTTTTGTCGTTCTCTTCTCGACAAAGAAAAAGGCCGCAGCCCCGCACAGTCCGAGAGCAAGCAGCACAAACCCAAAAACTGCCGGAAGAAGGGACAGCCCCACGACCCCCAGCACAAGGGTGAGCCCGTAGATCACGGCCCCGGACAGATCGAACGGCTCACCGGCGCATTCCTTCCATTCCCGGTCGAGCCGGGCATTGAGCAGAAGAAGGGCAGTAATACCGATCGGGACATTAATCAGGAAAATATATTTCCAGCCGGCAAACTGGGTCAGTACCCCGCCAAGGAACGGCCCGGTGGAGAGTCCGAGGTAGACCGCTGTGATATAGATCCCAAGCATCCTGCCCCGCTCGTCCTCATCGCAGACCGAGATTAGGATCGCGGTGCTGGTGGCAAAGATCATCGCGCTGCCGATACCCTGGACGGCCCTCAGCAGGACAAGCAGCGGTGCCGAAAATACGAAAAATAACAGGAACGAGACGCAGGTAAAGAGCCCGATCCCGGCAAAGAACACGCGCCTCCTGCCACAGATATCCGCCAGTTTCCCGAACGGTACCAGGAATACAACCGTTGCAAGAAGGTACGCGGTACTGACCCACGAGAGGGAGACGGCATCCATATGGAAATCGCTCCCGATTGTGGGAAGCGCGATGGTAACCGCAGAGAGATCGAAATGCACCAGGAATGCAACAAGGACAACGATAACAAGAACAATGTACTTGAGGGGAATAATCGACAGGAATGGTTCCGGCAACGTGGTAGTGGATGTGCGGTTCTGCTGCATGTGTCCCATCTTCGTTTTCGGGCAGTCACAAACTCAAGGACAAACCCGTATCGTAAGACTGGATCACTATTGGCATTCCGGAAATATAACGGTGAAGACTTCGGCAGGATACAGCCTTCGGAAAAGCAGATCCCCGTATTCCGCGTTTTCAGGGTCATTTCGGGTGCCATAAGAGAAAAACTATGTGGCAAAAAGAGCCCCTGTCCAAACGCGATTAGACCCTGTTATATGACATCGAAACCGGGCGTATTTCGGGAAACGGGGCTTGATTTTCGGCCCGTTTCCATGCGAAACCAATCGGAGCGTTTTACGGGGTTTTCTGGCAAGGGACGAGATCCGAAAACAGGAATCCGGGCCCGTATCAGGCGTATTTTTGCGTGGGGGATCGTACCTCCCGGGACACGGGTCAGGGGGCAGGGCTTGTGCAACCCTGATCTGAGATACCCTTTTCCGGGCCCGAATTGAACCCGGATTGCCCCTTTTTTCCGGCCGATAGGTAATAATTCCCCAAAAAGGGGTACTAATTCGGGGTCCGCCGGGGATTTTCACGTCGGAGAGGGGAGGCACTAAATAGCAGCATTTGGGCGGCCGATCTTTTTTAAAACGGGCCTATGGACATGGATCGTACAGAATGAAGATACGGGGCTGCAAACGGTATCCGGGCGGACCCCTTTTCTTTCGGGGTAAATACCAGAGCCCGGGCAGGAAAAACAGGTATATCCGGACATATGAAATACCCACGATCACATGAACTGTTGCACGGGGTCAGTTTCCGTCGGAGAATCAATCCTCCGCCACCCGGTCGGTACGGCCGGGACCCGGAAAAATGCACAAAACGGGTGCAGTTTTACCCACATTTTTAAAATTCGGTTAGATTATCCTCCGATTGCCGTATTTCGGGGTAAATCGGGCTTTCCTGAAACGTTAATATACGCTTTTGCGAGGCAGATCTCCCTTGGGATCGGACTAGGATACCTGAAAATAAAAAGAAAGCCTGTTTTGGGAGATCGCCCGTTACCGGATACCCCCCGTCATTCCGTGCTGTTCTCCTGAATCGTTCGGGGCTGCCGTCCCGGTTTTTCCGGGAGTCACAGGGGCATTGTACAGCACGGCAATGACGACCCCGCAGAGGATGAGAACCGTGCCGATATACCCGGTTACCGGCAGTATTTCATGCAGCACAAAAAACCCAAAGACCGCGGCAAACACTGACTCAAGCGAGAAGATGAGGCCGGTCCGCTCGGGCGTAGTATATTTCTGCACAATCGTCTGGGCCACGTAACCGACAGCGCTGCAGAGCACGGCAAGTTCCAGGATAACCATCCAGTCCTGCCCGGTAGCAGGAAGGACCGGCGACTCGAAAAGAAGCGTAAACACCATGCCAAACAGGCCGGCAAACCCGAGCTGGAGGATTGAAAGGGGGATGGCCGGCTCGGTCTTCACGTACCGGGCGGTAAGGATGATCTGACATGCGCAGAAAAACGCCCCGGCAAGGCAGAGCAGGGCGCCAAGGTCGAGGACGAATGTCGTGCCGGCAGTAAGCAGGAAGATCCCGGCAAGGGCAAGGACGATCCCGAGGATGACCGGGGGCCGGGGGATCCGGGAACAAAAGATAGCCTGGAGGATGGGGACGATGACAACCGTTGTCCCGATCAAAAATCCCGCGCCGGTCGTGGACTCATCGTTGAGCCCGGAGAGCAGGAACGC
>JAQWDG010000259.1 GCA_028705545.1 Methanoregula sp.
ATCGATGCAAACCAGAGAGCCCTCGAAATGGTAAAACGGGATCTTTCAGAAATTTCCGGGCTCACCGAAGCGGATCTCCACCCGGCAGGGGAATCCGGTGCCGGCCGGATCCTGCACGGGGACGGAAATGCTTCTGAAGTATTCGAGGATATTCTTGTTGACCGCGAGGGAACCCGTATACCGGTTGTAGCCAGTACAAAACGTATCGGGATCGGCACACGCTGCCTGCGGGTCGGAATTTTCCACAATATATCGGATCTCTGTGCGATACAGGAAACCCTAAAAGAGACGAACGGCGAACTTGACCGGTTTTTCACTACGGGCCCCGACCTGTTCTGCATTCTCGATACCGAGGGAAAGATCCTCCGCCTCAACCCGGCCGGGGAACACATTCTCGGAAGCAGGCCATCTGTCGGTTCCCTTCTCGAATGCATCGAGCCCGAAGACCGGGCTGCAACCCGTACCCTTCTCCGCCAGGCCGGGCGGAATGGCAGGGCGGTCTCGTTCGAGAACAGGATACGGTATCCGGATGGCACGACGCGGTGGCTCGAATGGCGGGCATTTGTATCGGGCAGGAAACAGATCTATGCCATTGCCCGGGACAGGACCGAACAGCGGCAGGTGGAACTTGCCCTTGCCGAAGCAACAAAAAAACTCAACCTGCTTAGCGACCTGACCCGGCATGATCTCAGGAACAAGCTCGTTGTCCTGACCGGATACCTCGACCTTTTCAGGAACCACCCTGCAGAACCGTATTTTTCAATGTATACGGAGAAGATCCGCGAGACCATCGCCACCATTACCGCACAGATAGAATTTACCAAGGTATACCAGAACCTCGGGTACGAGGCGCCGGGCTGGTACCGCATGAAAAAACTCTTCTGCGAAGCCTGTGCCCGATTCCCTGTTTCCCCCGCCACCCTTTACGACGATACCGGGAACTGGGAGATCTTTGCCGATCCGCTCATCGTGAGGGTCCTCGATATCCTTGTCGATAACGTACTGAAACATGCGGCGACATTCACGGTTATCCGGTGTACCTGCCAGAAGACAACGGAGGGATTGTTGATTGCATTCGAGGATAACGGGGTAGGTATCCCGCAGGAGGACAAAGAAAGGATATTCGCGTGGGAACCGGGGACCGGCAGCCCCTCGTATAACCTCTACCTCTCCCGCGAGATCCTCTCTATTACCGGTATATCGATACGCGAGACCGGCCTTGCAGGAAAATGTGCCAGGTTCGAGCTGCTCGTGCCCCGGAGCGGGTTCCGTACCGCACTGCCATCCGATTGTAAGGCAGGGGAAGATTCGGCCCCACACTTTATCCCTTCAACGCACCATATCCGATCAGTATGATCCGTGAGACTCCGCGGGATTTCCTGGACATTCTCAAATCCTATGTCCCCGAAACCGGCCGCCCGGTCGGGACGCTCCGTGAAGAGTTCTCGGAATTTTTTACCGAATTCCAAAGCGAGGAACGCCCGTCCGTGGAACCGGTGCTTATCCGGGAGGACCTTCGCGGCGTGTGGTGTACGGTACCGGAATCGCAGCCGGACCGGACACTCCTCTTCTTTCACGGGGGAGAGTTCTCCGTGGGCTCGACCGCGGACCACCTCGGGTTCTGCGCCGAGCTTGCCCGGGCGGGACAGGCCCGGGTCTTCTCGGTGGATTACCGCCTTGCCCCGGAACAAGCCTTCCCGGCGCAGGCAGAAGATGCCCTTGCAGCATATCGCTACCTCCTCTCGCACGGAAACCTGCCCCACCGGATTATCCCGGTCGGCATATCTGCCGGTGCAACCCTTGTCATCGACCTCCTCCTCATGCTCCGGGACCAGCACCTCCCGATGCCCCCGGCAGCGGTCTGCATGTCGCCAATTGTCGACATGAAGTTTGGCGGTGAATCGGTTGTGGCCAACCAGAACACGGACTGGATGACACCGGTCCGGCTTGCTGTGCTCAGGAAGACCTACCTCGGAGGCCATGAGCCAGCTGATCCGCTCGCTTCCCCCGTAAATGCGCAACTGTCCGGACTGCCCCAGCTCTATATCCAGACCGGGACCGGGGAACTTTTGTACGACGACATTTCAGCCTTTGCAAAGAAGATTAAGTGGGCGGGTGTGCCGGTCAGGTTCGAGATCTGGGAGGGAATGTTCCATTACTGGCAGATCTTCGGCCGCCAGATCCCTGAAGCCCGGGGAGCTGTCTCCCATATCGGGGCGTTTGTCAGGGACATTTTCGACCGGTAAAATCCTGCCATGAATACCCCGTTCCGGGCAATCGCAATCATTCATAACAGCCTGCTGCCATAACCGGTCCTGATGCCCCGCCGATACGCGGTGCGGGCCGGATATTCGCGCTGTTTTTAGGGATTTGTCCACATTTTAGCAGATTTTCGGGGAGACTGGGTCCCGGCAAACCAACATTCATACTCTCAAAATGCAAAACAACCGGATATGTTCGATCGGATAATGCGCAGTTTCGAGCTTGTCAAGGCAAGCTGGCGAATCCTGATGGAGGACAAAAAACTCCTTGTCTTCCCTATCCTCTCGGGGATAGTAACCCTGCTCGTGATCGCGAGTTTTGTCGTACCGATCATCTTTTACCAGGGTGCATACTCGCTCTCCACCAACAGCATTGCAGGTGTTGTCCTGCTGTTCCTCTTCTACCTGGTCAGCTACTTTGTGGTCATCTTCTTTAACGTGGGCCTCATCAGCTGTGTGAACGCCAGGCTGAACGGGAAGGAAATGACTATCGGAGAAGGTCTGTCCGCGGCAGGACGGCACCTTGGCTCCATCTTTGCATGGGCGGTTGTCGCGGCCACTGTCGGTCTCATCCTCCACATGATCGAAGACCGGGCGGGTTTTCTTGGCCAGATCGCCACGGCAATCGTCGGAGGGATCTGGAGCCTCGTGACCCTCTTTGTGGTCCCGGTACTTGCATTTGAGGATAAGGGCGTCTTTGCGGCCATGAAAGAATCCGCCTCGCTCTTTAAGAAGACCTGGGGAGAGAGCGTTGTCGGGACGATCTCGATCACGCTCATCTTTGCCGCTGTCGGGCTGGTTGGTTTCCTGCTCCTTCTCGGGACGCTCTTTATCGGGA
>JAQWDG010000260.1 GCA_028705545.1 Methanoregula sp.
AATCATTCGAAAAAAAAAACGGTATGTTTATGGTAGTTATAGTCAATCCACACATAATCATCCCACCAATCATACAAATACTGTATCAGTATTTCTTCCATGGTATGCATGTATAGTGAGTGTTTGATTATGGATCTGACTGACATTGAATCCACCTTGAAAAAATGTATTGAAGGTGACGCAAGCGCTCGTATTGATGAAAATGCCGTGAATCCCGAACTCCGGGGGTTTGCACGACTGGTAAACCAGGCCGTTATCAAAATCACCGAAGGACATGAAGCAAAGAAACGTGCCGATGCGATGATCCGTGACAATCCTCTCGCAATAGCTGTCCTGCGGGCGGACAAAAGCCGGATCTCCATTAACAGGCAGTACGAGGTATTCTGGAGAGGTACCTATGAAGAACTCATGAAAAAGAAACTCTACGATTTTAATATCAAAGTCCTGAACGGCATTGATTTCTACAAGTGTTTCGAATCAAAAAAACTGGAACATACCGAGACACTGGTTGCGTGGCCTGACGGTGTCACCAGTTACCTCAATCTGGATGCAATCCCTATTTTCGATGACAAAGGAAATTTCGACGGTGCTTTTTATGTCTGGAGCGATGTGACTGAATTGCACCTGAAAATGGAGGAAGTAAAAAAGGCACAGTTCCGTATCGACCGGATGATCGCGGACAATCCGCTTGCCATTGCAGTTCTCCGTGCCGATAAAAGCCGTATCTCGATAAATAAACAGTACGAAGTGTTCTGGAGAGGTACCCATGACGAACTCATGAAAAAGAAACTCTACGATTTTGACATCACGGTTTTAAACGATGTCGGTTTCTACCAGTGTTTTGAAACAAAAAAACTGGAACACACCGAGACCCTGGTTTCATGGCCGGATGGCGTCACAAAGTACCTCAATCTTGACGCAATTCCCATCCTTGACGAAAAAGGAAATTTCGACGGCGCATTTTATGTCTGGAGCGACGTGACCTCGGCGGTAAAGACCGGGAAATACGCTGCTCACGAAATCGACGAAATGGCCCGGCTGTACACCCGCATGGCCGAAGGCGATCTCACCGTTCGGTACGCCCTTACGGCGCCGGATGCAGATGTCCAGACAATGTACGAGCAGCTCACCAAGCTCCGCGACGCCGTCCGCGGGATTGTCGTCAACCTCCAGAAGAATATCGGCGACGTCAACAGCAAGATGCAGAACCTGACCTCGACTGCGGACAACGCGAACAAGAGCATCGAGGATGCGTCAAAAGGCGTCAACCAGGTCGCAAAGAATACCGGCGGTGTCAGTGAAAACGCCCAGAAGGCCGCCGGCGGTGTTGACCAGATCTCAAAGGCCATGCAGGATATGAGCGCCGCAGTTGAGGAAATTACTTCGAGTATGGAGAGCGTGACCGGCCAGGCAAAGACGGCGAACGATTCTGCAAAGAACGGTGCCCTCCTTGCAGACACCATCAACAAGGACATGACCGAGATCGCCGAGTCCTCGAACAACGTACACGGTATCGTCATGGAGATCGGCAAGCAGATGGCCGACATCAGCAAGATCATCGTGCTGATCCGCGACCTCGCCAACCAGACCAACCTGCTCGCGCTGAATGCAGCCATCGAGGCGGCCCGTGCAGGCGAACACGGCCGCGGGTTTGCTGTTGTTGCGTCTGAGGTCAAGTCTCTTGCACAGGAGTCCCGCTCCAGCGCCGAGAAGATCGAGGAGATGATCACACACCTCAATGCAGCGACAAAGAAAGCGACCGAGGCAATGGAGACCTCCAAAGAACTGGTAGGCAAGGGGGCAGTCGCCTCTGCCGATGCGGTCAGCGCATTCAAGAAGATCCGGGTTGCCGTAGAGACGGTTGCAAACAGTGCATCCGAGGTCGCCGCCGCAACCGAGGAGCAGGCCGCCACTACCGAGGAGATCACCGCAAGCGTCCACGAGGTCGCTAACCTTATCGAACAGACCGCAAAAGAAGCCGGCGATGCTGCTGCAGCAACCGAAGAGTCCGCTGCTGCACTGGATGAGATCACCCGCATGATCCAGACCGTAAACGATGTTGCAGTCGAGGCAATGAACGCCAACCGCAAGTTCAAGGTGGAATGACGGGGTCCCCTGTCATGACCGCAAAGGCAGGCGAACCCGTTGCAGCAGGAAAGAATCCTGCTGCCGATCAGGTGGAGAGTGACTCTATCCAGGTCGTTGAATTCGTGCTCGGGAACGAACACTTCGCCATCGACCTCTTCGATGTCAAGGAAGTCGTCGAGTACACGACCATAACAAAGCTCCCCAACGTTGCCCCGTACGTCCGCGGCATCATCGATCTCCGCGGCGAGATCACGATGATAATCGATCTTAAGCACCGGCTCAATATCACCGATGCGAGCACCAAGTCCCTCGAAGCCTCGCGGATCATCGTTCTCGACGATCACGTTACAAAGACCAAGATGGGGATCCTTGTGGACGATGTGACTTCGGTCTCCACATTCGAGGGTAACCAGGTCGACCGCACCTCTGCATCAGTCAGCCACGAGGAGACCTCGATCATCGGTATCATCAAGCGTAAGATCCGGGTTAAGGACAAGGACGTAAACGAGCTCATCATCTGGATCGATATACAAAAACTCCTTAGCGCACTGGATTCTGCGGCCTAAAAACAGCGGCGGATTGCCGGTCTGCTAAAAGCACCCTGCGCGCTCATTGCTTCGGGTTGTCCCGGGTAATCCGGGGCAGTCGGGGCCGGCAGGGTTTCAATCCTTTTTTAACATGCCCGGATGGCAGGATAGTTTTCCCGCGCAGCGTTCCCTTGATATAGGATCGGGAGATACCCGGTAGTATCAGCCGGGGTTTTACCAGGTGAAAGCAGTACTCATTCTCTCGGGCGGACTTGACAGCACGACCCTCCTCTACGATCTGCTAAACCAGGGCTATGATGTCTCTGCCCTGACCTTCGATTATCACCAGAAGCACAAGCGGGAGATCCTGTGCGCGAAGGCGACCTGCGCAAAACTCCGCGTCCCTCAGAAGATTGTCGATATCTCGGTCCTGGGAGAGCTTGCCCCGTCGAGTCTCACCCGG
>JAQWDG010000261.1 GCA_028705545.1 Methanoregula sp.
ATTATATCGTGACCCTCCCGCTCATTGTATTCTTCCTCACCCTGACCGTCCTCTCATTTGTTATTGTAGATCCGGGGATACTCGGGGAGTTCGTCTCTGCCGGGGGGATGGTCGCCCCGTTCGTGATCCTCGCCCTCCTCGCGTACCTGGGAGAGAAGAGCAGTCTGGCCAGGTATATCACCATCTTCTGGCTTCTCGGCCTCCTTACGGGGATTGTCCTTATCACGTTCCTTTTAATTCTCGGACCGGCCGGGGCGCTCTCATCAGACCCTGATGCTGCCGATGCATGGGTACAGTCGCTCCCGCCAGCGACTGTCGCGACAGCCCTGCTCGTACCGCTCTGCGCCGGGATTGTGAGCCTTATGGGGTTCTCGCGCCGGTTCAGGGGACTGCTCGCCCGGATCCTCCCGATCGATCCGAACTCGTTTGTCCATACGATCGCCCTTGTGACGGTTCTTGCCCTCATCCTCATGCCCCTTGTCCCGCTCGCGGTCACCGGCAATGCCCCGTTCCTTGACGCAAACCTCCAGAACATACTCGGGATCGGGACAGAAGCGCCCGGTTCATCGGTAAATCTCGACACCTTCACCTTGATCTGGACGATCATCGGGTCGTTTTTCCTGGTCGGACTCTGGGTGCGCCGGGATATCCGGGGAACGCTTGCCCGGCTTGGCCTTGTCCGGCCCACGCTCCGCCAGGTCCTCCTTGCGATTGTTATGGGAATCGTGCTTGTCGGAATTTTTCAGGTCTTTGACAATATTCTGACAGGATTCTTTGCCGCATCGGGAATAACGGTAACCGACGAGACCCTGGTCGGCAACCTCTTTGCCGCATCGTTTACCCCGCTCGCCGCGGTGGTCGCCTCGATCTCGGCCGGACTCGGGGAAGAACTTGCGATCCGCGGCGTCATCCAGCCGCGTTTCGGGCTCCTGCTCTCGGCGCTTGTCTTTGCATCGCTCCACGCGTACCAGTATGCGTGGGACGGCGTGATCGGCGTGCTCCTTGCCGGCCTCTGCTTTGGCGTGTTACGGAAATACACCAACACATCCACGAGTGCCATCTGCCACGGTACGTACGACCTTGTCCTCTTCGCACTCGTCATGGCAGGATTCACCACGATCTGATCCGAAACGCTGAATCTTCTGCACAGCCTGTGCTGCGTTTCCGGCCCGGTTCCTTTTCCCGCACGAAAAGAAAAAATCCGGAATTTTTTTCCTGTCCAAAAAATGTGCCGGTTCCGGGCGATCCCGGGTTTTTCATAAAAAATCCGGAACCTTCTAAAAATTCCCACCGGTACCGAAAAAATATTGCCGGTTGTACACCCGGATACCGGGTAATTACCCGGTATCCGGGTAGTTAATTAACAACCTTTTTTCAGGGTGAAAAATTTTTACCGGTTTTTTTTCTTCAGGATCGTTCTGCAATCATATTCCGGCTATACTTTCCTGCGGAAAATGTCGGGACCCGGACCAATACCGGACCAGTGAATGAGAACAAAATAGATGCCCAAGGGGGTGTCGGGTCACATGAAATCCGCAAGGCCCAACTGCTCCTGCTTCTCTTCGCCAAACGTGGACTCGATATTAAGGTCGAGCACCTCGACCCGCTGCCGGGTGTACTCGGAGACCTTGTATTTTTTCACCATCGCACGGGACACTTCGAGATATTTCTTCACCGAACCTTCATGCACGGTCGGGATGATGTTGCCATTGCAGATACCTTTCCCCTTGAATTTCGTACACTTGCCGGCAAGCGGCATCCGGCGGTAGCTCGTGTTGCACTTGGTGCACCGGAACTTCTGCTTGGAAAACGCGGAGAGGTTGCCCATCAGGTCGCGGATGAAGTGGGTGTTTAGGACCCTTTCCGCCACATCGTCCGCATCCACGGCCCGGATCTTCTCTGCCAGATCCAGTTCGGCATCGAGTTTCTCGGACATCGTCTTGAGCTGCGTGTAGGTGGACTCTAACGGGCCTGACGATATGTCGGAGGTATCGTGCGTGAAGAAGAACCCTTCGAGCTGCTGAGGGGTCCCAAGCCGCCGCTCCACCCGGTCGATGAGCGGCTCGACATCTTTTGCCTTTGCGTACTTCAGACCGGCCTCGTAGAGTTCGAGCGGGTAGCCCTTCCCGACATCCACGTTTAAGGACTCCTTATCGATCTCCGCCGGATCGATCCGGCTCGTGAGCACGAGGGGGGCATCCATTGTCCCTCCCCGGTTCTGGGGCAGGAACGATTTCGAGAAATTCAACAGGCCGTCCATGAGGAGCATAACACAGTCCTCATCGCCATCGCACTGGCCGGTAAAGATGCCGTTTGCAACAAGCGTGTGGTCTTCGGCCACGGTCAGGCAGTACACCCGGTCCTCAAGCGTGGCAACGGTCTCGACTTTTGCGATCCGTTCCGTGACTACGGCTCCGCCTTCAAAGACCGGGACCGGATCGCCGACTTCGATCTCAACGGCCCGGATCTTCCGCAGGTACCCTACGTCCCAGACGACCATCGCATGGTCCGGGGTGACCATAAGCTGTCGGTTGCGGGCAGTCGTGAACCGGATCAGGTTTGCCGGCGCCCGGTGGATGGAAACCGAGGTGATCTTCCGCAGGTGCATCGTGCCGGCAGTATCGATGGTCCGGGTGTAATACGGCCGGACCGGGTCGGAGTAATACGTTCCCAGCCGGTCGATACCGGGCTGGCTGATGTCGAAGTTCTCCATCACGAATTTGCGGATGGGGATCTTTATCCATTTCTTCCCGTCAGAAACCTCGATCCCGGTATCGCCGAAGAAGCAGTTCCTTCTCTTTGCCGCATGGAAGAACGGGTGGGCGTACCCGACGTTTGCCCGGGTAAACCCGACAACCCGGGCAAGCACCCCGGCGCTCGTATGCGGGGCAAGGCCGATCATGAGCTGCCCGACAAGATCGTCCCGGGTCTTCACGTTGTAAAATGCCGGAAGGCCGTAAAGTTTCGTGAGTTCGTCATCGATGAATTGCGCGATCTTGATCATGTACAATGCACAGGAGTCGGAGAGCAGGATGTCCTGCGGGTGCAGTTCAACGACCTGCCG
>JAQWDG010000262.1 GCA_028705545.1 Methanoregula sp.
CCGACAATTTCGCCTTCAGGGATCTCAAAGGAGACCTGGTCGAGCACCTTGGTGCCGCTGTAGTCCATACAGAGATCGCGTACACTGACAAAAGGAAGGGTCATGGTATCAGCCGCTTGTTATGGGAGTGCCGCTCCGGTTCCCGGGAAATCTTCATCGGTTATCCCGCAGGGTCTCATTTCCCGCCCGATGGCCCGGCCACGCTGTGCAGGGCCGGTCCCGTTACTGTCTGGCATCTCGCATCAACCTCGTATTGCAGGGAATTATTTCCCATATGAGCATAAATAGGTGCGGATTTGGACGAAAAAAATCCATCGGGTTTATCCTATAAAAAAACGGTAAAAAAAGGAGGGATTACTTCGAACCCGGTGCAGCGACAACGACCTTTATTGCTGCCGTAAGTTCGGGCAGCATCTCGGCGGGGAAACCCATTACCATCTCGCCATCCGCGATGCCGGAGAACTTCCGCGACCCGTCGCAGCCAAGCGAAAAGTTGGGGCGTCCCGTGATAAATGTCTGCGCGGTCGTGTCGGCGCAGATGGACTGGATGCCGGAGAATTCCGAATGCACCCGGCCCCCGAGCGTAAAGAGCGTGCTCTGGGCGAGCTTGAGCATGCCACGGGGATTTGCCACAACGATCACAATCTGCGGTGTGAATGGGGTGCTTTCGAGCGGCGCATACATTGTCGCGTAGGTCTCTCCCGTTGCAATATGCGGGATGTGTTCGATGGTCCGCCGGCAGGCCGGGGCGCTTGCGAATTTTCCCAGCTTGAAGTAGAACTCGCCGGTCTTTAAGCTCGGTGTGAGTTCCTTGAGGCCGAGCGCCCATGCGCCGCCATTGCATTCGTGTTTGTCCGCGGTCGCATAGAATGCCTTCTTCTCTTTACGCGCCAGCGTGACCATCATGCAGTGCCGGATAGTCTTGTCGAGTTCTTCCATGCCGGCCGGGATGTCTTCCTTTTTTGTCGCAAACTTGAATGCGACCGGTGAGCCATCGATCCCGAGATATTTTTGCAGAACCTCCGAGGACTCCTTATAGTCCACGGGGATCTTCATGGGTGCGTCTGTCATCGTATTGCCTCGTGACACCGCCGCGAAACCGGGCGGGCCATAGATACCCATATGCGCAGAATTAGTAAAAAGGTGGTGGATCCGGGCATGTCCCGGATAACGGGATTGTTCCCGCAGGTTATTTTCCGTTTTGTTCATGGGCCCGGGGGCAGAACGGGCACCGGCCTTCAGCAGCCCGCCGACAGCCGGTCATCTCGATCCCTTTGCCGTTCACGAGCGCGTCGGTGATCTTTTTCCGGGTTTCGTGCAGGTCGCGCCACGCTGTCTTGCGCGAGACTCCGAGACGTGTGGCTGCTTCTTCCTGCTCGAGTCCCTCGATATCGATCAGCCGGAGCAGTTCGATCTCCTCGGGTGTCAGCGTGATGATGGCTCCGTCTTTTTCCGGGCAGCACCGCGGCTCGTAACAGCGTGAATCTGTACTGCCTTCAATGATCCGGCGAACCCGTGGCCGGCCCCGGCGACGGCATTCGGTAAAGGGGATATCCCCGTTTGGTTCCATATACCCCGTGATTAGATAATTCCCCGTTGCCGGGATTTAACAGTAGCCGTGGCCGGGAGCGCGGAAACTTCCGTATCTTCATGACTGTGCCGGTCGCGTTTTACCGGCCGGACCCGGACAAGGTAGCGGCGGATTGTCCGCCCGGTCATCTCAGGAGCTGCTACCGTCTCGATCCGCACGACCGTATACGGCCCGGGGATCGAAGGGCTGTTGTATAACCGACGGAAAAATCCGGAGAGCGCCGGGGAGAACGATTTATCGAGATCGAACAGGTCGCGGAACTCCTCAACGGTGATCCAGCATTCCGGCTTATCCTGCGTATGCATGAAGCGTGCAAGCAGATCCGGGAAGAAGGGGGAGGGTTCGTTCATACGTACAGCCTCCCGGTGCCTCATGTTCCGTACCGGGATACAAAGAGAGGACCGGTCTTATATTACCCATATGCGCAAAAAACATTTAAAACCCGTGGAAGTGACACCGGAAAAATCCCGTGCAGCGCGTGTTAAAGCCGGTAGGATCCGGCCGGGACAAGCAGTTCGAACTGCACGCCCCCGCCAAAAAGCCCGTTCTCGGTAATGGTGATGCCCGTTATCGAGAGGATCTCGCGGGTTAGAAACAGGCCAAGGCCGGTATGTTTCCCAAACCCTTTTTCAAAGATCCGCTGTTTGTCCTTTGCCGGTATGCCCGCCCCGTCATCGGTATAGAGGAGCACGCAGGTATCCCCGCGTATCTCGTACCGGACCGTGATGTGCCGGACATGTTCGCCATGCCGGAGCGAGTTGTCGATAAGGTTCTCGAAGACTTTTGCAAGGAGCGGGTCGGCACAGATTTCCAGGTTCCCGGTCTGGACGAAAAGATGGATGCCGGTTCCTTCAAGCACCGGTTTTAACCCGGACATCTCTTCTGCTACGTTCTGCCACTGGGGCGCCTTGACACCTATGTCCTCATAGGTCTTCGTGAACTCAATCTGCCGGAGGATGTTTCCTGCTACGATCTCCTCTTTTGCAATGGTGGCTTTTACCTCCTCGTCTTCTGCCATCATCTTCGTGAGTTCGATATATGCGAGGAGGGCGGTGAGCTGGTTCTTGATATCGTGGCGGGTGATGCCGGAGAGCAGGTTGAGTTTCCTGTTTGCCGCCACTACCGCTTTCTGCGAGGCGTCGAGCTGCGCATTGATCGTGACGAGCTCGCGGTTCTTTGCGAGCACCTCATTGTAATAGGAATTCATCTTGTCAACAACGGTCCCGATAACCGCAGCAATAATCAGGAGCATTATAGCGCGGAGCACTGCATCGAGCGGGACTACCTGCGTGATAAAATAACTGACCGCAACATGCAGCCCGCCAAAGAAGAGTGCGACCCATACAGCTTTTTTCCCGTACCAGACACCGGCTGCAACAACGATGAGGTAATAGAAATGCGTATAGACAACGGATATGCCGTAGCCAAGATGGAGAACAATCTCGAGAATTAAACCGGTAGTGACAAGCGCAA
>JAQWDG010000263.1 GCA_028705545.1 Methanoregula sp.
GACAAGCCCCTGATACTGGCCATGACCGCATCGCCTGGCGGGGCGCAGGAGAAAGTACAGGATGTCTGTTCGAACCTTGGCATCACGCAGGTCGAGAACCGGACCGAGAACGACCCGGACGTCCGGCCCTATGTCCACGAGCGGGAGATCGAGATAGTCAGCCTCGCACTCCCTGCCGAACTCAAAAGCGCCATCCACGCAATCAATTCCCTGCTCGAGAACCGGCTGGCACTCCTTGCCTCGGTCGGGTTCGCCGTCCCCAAAAGGGAAAAGCTCTCCATGCGGGAACTTGCCGGGATCAATGCCCAGATCCAGCAGCGGATCCAGAACCGCGATCAGACCGGGTATGCTGCGGCCTCGGTCTATGCCGAGCTCATGAAGCTCCGGCATGCTGTAACCCTTGCCGAGTCGCAGGGAAGCGAGGTGCTCAAAGGCTACGTCGCAAAGCTCGTTGTCGAAGGCTCGGGTGCCGGGGGGAGCAAGGCGAGCCAGCGGTTGAGCAAAGACCCGGTCTTCCGGGAACTCTTTGACCAGTCCCAGAACTGGAAAACCGAGCTGCACCCCAAGCAGGCTATTGTCCTTGGCCTTGTCCGCGAACAGCTCGAAACCCATCCCGAGAGCCGGATCATCGTCTTTGCCACGTTCCGGGATACCGTGCAGCTCCTTGTAGACTACCTCAACGCGAACGGAATTGCCTGCGAACGGTTCGTGGGGCAGGCGACCAAGGATGCGGAGAAGGGGCTTTCGCAGAAGAAGCAGATCGCGGCCCTCACCCGGTTCCGGGCCGGGGAGTTCAAGGTCCTCGTTGCAACATCGGTCGGTGAGGAGGGCCTCGATGTGCCCTCCACCGATCTCGTCATCTTCTACGAAGCCGTTCCCTCGGAGATCCGGTCCATCCAGCGCAAAGGACGGACCGGCCGGTCCGCTGCGGGAAGGGTCGTTGTCCTGGTCACGAAAGGTACCTCCGATGAGGTCTTCCGGTATGTGAGCCAGTCAAAGGAGCGCATGATGCAGAAGAGCATGCGGGAGCTCGCCCACCACTCGGTCGAGCCCCCAAAACCGGTGGCGGTCGACCAGGCCCTTATCGATGAGTTCACCCCGCAGGGGCCGGCGATCCATATCGACGACCGTGAAACATCCTCGAAAGTTGTCGAGATCCTCTCCGGTATGGGCGCTGCGATCCGGCTCGAACGCCTGCCGGTCGGGGATTATGCCATTGGAGACCGGATCCTCATCGAGCGCAAGACCGCCCGCGACTTTGTCGATACCCTGATCAACCGGGACCTGCTCGGGCAGGCAAAGGCGCTCTCCGAGGCAGTCCCCCGCCCGGTCATGATCGTTGAGGGCGGCGACATCTTCACGCAGCGGGACATGAACCCGAATGCCCTCCGTGGCGTGCTTGCGGCGCTCACGGTCGATATGGGAATTACGCTCCTCTACACAAGAGACGAGCAGGATACCGCCCAGATGCTCTTTGTGCTCGCAAAGCGTGAGGAGGGCGAACGGGGCGAGCGCAAATTCCATCCCCACAAGTCGTTTGCATCCGCAAAGGAGGAGCAGGAATATATCATTTCGGCGTTCCCCGAGATCGGGATGAAGAACGCCCGGCTGCTCCTGGCACATTTCGGCACGATACAGGGAATTGCGAATGCTTCCCTTGAGGAGCTGGTCGCAGTGAAAGGGATAGGGGAGAAGACCGGGGGGAAGATCTTCGAGCTGTGCCGGAGGAAGTACGGGTAACGTTGTCGGATTTTTAAACCTAGAATATCGATGGGTAACGCTTTTTTTCAGAGTATCTCCCCGATGTGTGGATATTGCGATGCCCTGCCGCCGCCCCGAAGGGCGCCCCGCGGCGGCTTCAATTACCTGTTTTTCCCCAAAGAAACGCTTATCCTAAAAAAGGTAATCTGCCCCGCGAGGGGCCCTGAGGCGGGGAGCCATCGTTCTGAAATTGAATGCCCAAACTTCCTTTGAAACATACAGCCTTACTCCAACCCCGGCACCGTATCCGCCCACTCCTTCACCTTCTTTTTAATCCCCTCGTCCGTATACGAAGAAACCGTAACCCGGTTCCGGGTAAGACTCAACGCATACACCTCGCCTTCCGGATCATGGCACCGGATTATGACCGAGAAGAGATCCTCGTCCGGCAGGTGCTTCACGATGCCCCGGTGGGAGAGGTTGTTTGCCACGTTCGAGATGACTGCCGCAATCCCGGTCTCGTATCCCCCGACCGAATCGTACATCTCGATAGCTGCACCGATTCGCTTCTTCTTGTCGTTCAGGTACACGAACTTTGCCGTATACATCTCCCGGACCTTTTCTATCGGGGGATGGTTCTTCCGTGCCGAGCGGTACGAGGTGCAGCCAAGGGGATTACCCAGGATCAGTGACTGGACAATCCGTTCGAACTTCCCGATATCTGCAATCTGCCGCTTCAGGGTGTGGCATGCACTTTTACTTCCCGGTTTGGGTCTGAATTCTGCCATATGTCGCTCCATGTCCCTTGCCGGACCCTTCCTCCACCTTCGCGTGGTATCTTGACGGGCCCGGCCGGACCTGATCTTTCGTACAGGAAAATGAACCGGGTCGGATAAATCCTTGCCGGTCATGCAGGGGGTCGGGCATTAAAATAGCCAGAAACAGGCGGGAGGGTCCTTTGCGGAAACGATCTCCATAATTAAGGGATTCTCCGGGACAAATCAGGCCCCCACAGGTTTCCCTTTTGGCTGGCCCGGCAGTCTTCTTTTCTCCCGGTTCAGTACTAATTATTGGTCCGACCCCCTACACAAAATGGTAAGAAAGACAGGAAATTTTGGGTAATTTGCCTGATTTTCCGAAGTAAACTCCTGCCTCATGCCAATGAAAATTATTGTATACTGGTGCAGGGGGTCGGATACAAATTTAGCACACAGCTGGCAGGAACGCCCTGTGCCGGAATGTCGCAAAATCCCCGCGATCAAAAAAAAGATGTGGCCCGGGTTTAAAGCCGGCACAAAATCTCAAGCGCTTCCGACCCGGTCTTTACCGCGGTCATCAGCGTCAGGATATGGTTGGGGTC
>JAQWDG010000032.1 GCA_028705545.1 Methanoregula sp.
ATTCTGTACCGTGCCGTGCAGCCCGAGGCTGCGGGCGCATATCTCCACAAAATGCCGGTACCCCACGCCCTGTACTTTTCCGGTTGCCACCGCGGTAACCCTCATCATTCTTATGAAACTGGGAAGCGTTGTATTTTAAATACCGCGGTTTTTATTTCACATTCGGCCGGTAGTAAAAAACCCGAAGAGCAGTAACACCGGACAACGACTTTCCTATCCCGGTTAAAAAGGAGGAGGGCGCCGAATTATGTTCTGTTACGGCTTGTTGCTCCGCCGCATCAGGAGGAACGGCACCAGCAGGATAACGGCAAAGATGAGCCAGAAGTTCCCGAACATGTACAGCAGTGCCTCGCGGTTATTGTCATAGAACCGGAGATCGAACGAGAGCGTTTTATTCCAGGTAACAAGGGTTGTATTGTCTGCAAACCTGGTCACATTCGCTCCCTGGCTTATGCCTGCAAGAAGGGGGTTTTCCACCGAAAGATTTTCCGGCAGGCTCACGGCGACATGGTACTGCGAGGGATAACTCTCCTGCAGGTGGAAGTCCTTGAGCGGGGCGGTATAGTTGACGGTATAGTTCCCGTTCGGGAAGGTAATCACCGAGGGGGCGCTCCAGACCTTTGTCCAGTTGAAGTCCACTGGAGTCTTATTCTCCGCTACCAGGGTAACGTTGGTGACATCGATAGGGATGTTTTCCCCCATCAGGCCCGTGTCGGCGAACATGTAGCGTGAAACGCCCACGATATCGACCGATGCGGCATACGAAGTACCGTTGGGCAGCACCTCGTATGTTGCATTGAGCGCCCCGGCAGCCGGGACGAGCAGGGCAGCTACAAGTGCAATGCAGAGAGCAGCGAGGGCAGATCTGCGTCGATCTCGGTTGGGGGTTCGCATTGTTTGATCACTGTTTCCGGGTCTTTTAAGAGGTGGCCGGTTACCACGCAGACGATCTTCTCGTCACGGTCGAGCACGCCCATCTCGGCGAGCTTGCGGATACCGGCGACCGATGCTGCCGATGCGGGTTCGACACCGATCCCCTCTTTTCGGGCCAGGTCCCGCTGCATTGCGAGGATCTCCTCGTCGGTCACCGATTCTGCGGTCCCACCGGTCTTACGGATAGCGACAAGCGCCTTCTCTGCATTTACCGGTGCCCCGATGCGGATGGCCGATGCGAGCGTCTCGGGGTTCTTGTCGGGCACAACCTCCGGCAGGTTTCCCTTGATGGCCCGGACAACCGGGCTTGAACCTGCGGCCTGGATGCCGGTCATCTTCGGGAGAGTATCGATAAAGCCCAGCGCTTCGAGTTCGAGCAGTCCCTTGTAGACCGCGGAGATGTTGCCGGCGTTTCCCACCGGGAGCACGAACCGGTCGGGGACGCAGCCCAGCTGGTCGACGGCCTCAAATCCTATCGTCTTCTGGCCTTCGAGCCGGTAGGGGTTGATCGAGTTTAAGAGGTAGAGCCCGTGCGTCAGGCAGAGTTCGTGGACCAGTTCGAGGGCCCGGTCGAAGTTTCCACGGATGGAGATAACCCGTGCACCATGCATCAGCGCCTGTGCGATCTTGCCGACCGCTACGTGGCCTGCCGGCAGGAGGACGACTGCCGGGATCCCGGCTTTTGCTGCGTAGACCGCGAGGCTTGCCGACGTGTTTCCCGTGCTCGCGCAGGCAACGCTCTTTTTCTTAAGCTGGATAGCCATCGAGACGCCGACCGTCATCCCCCGGTCCTTGAACGAACCCGAAGGGTTCATGCCCTCGTGTTTGGCGTAGAGGTGTTTGAGGCCCATCTCGTCCCCGAGGCGTTTTAAGTGATACAGCGGCGTCCCGCCTTCCTGGAGGGTGACCGGTTCGATGTGGACCGGCAGCAGTTCCTTGTACCGCCATACCGAGAGCGGGCGTGCGTTCCAGGTGGAACGCTTTACGTTGATCTCATCGAGGGGATATTTCACGGCCAGAAGGTGGCCGCATTTTTTACAGTTATAGATAATCTCGTCTGCGGGATAGGTCGCACCGCAGTTGACGCACACGAGATGGTACATGGTCACGTATTGGTTTTCCGGCTACATATAGGCACGTTACCGGGAGGGATGCCCACGCCGTCCGTTCATAAGTGAGACGTACAGCGCATCCCTGCGGTCATCGTTAACAGGGAACTCCTGCCGCACGGTTTCTGCAAAGGCGGGGTCTATGTCATAGTACAGGAGTTCATTACCCTTTCCGGCGCGGGCAGTTATTGTCCCGTGCGGGTCGGCGGTCATAGAAGAACCGCTGTAGCGGTCTACCGACGTGGTACCGGTGGTATTGACCCCGGCAACGTACATCTGGTTTTCTGCGGCCCGTGACTGGATGAAGAGTTCCCAGTACCGTATTCGGTTTTCCGGCCACGCAGCGGGAACGATCACCGAGTGTACGCCCTCGCTCCTGTATAACCGGAAGAGCTCGGGGAAACGGAGATCGTAACAGATAGCAAGCCCGAACCGGACGCCGCATAACGTGAAGGTTGCAAGCCCGGTGCCCGGTGAGAATGCCCGGTCCTCGTGGCCGGGCGTGAAGAGGTGGATCTTGGAGTACTTTGCGAGGATCTCCCCGTCATACCCTATGGCGACAACCGTGTTTTTCGGTTTTGGTGAGGAGACTTCGCGGAACGAACCGACAATGGCGATCGAATGTTCTCTTGCCAGACGCCGGAGGCCTGTTACTACGGGACCGGTGATCTCTTCGCAGTTCTGTGAGGATTCCGGGTCCCAGCCGGTAAAATACTGTTCGGGAAATGCAATGAGCCCGGCCCCTGCCCGGGCAGCATCCAGAATAAGCCGTTCAGAAGATACCAGGTTTTTTTCCGGGGATTCCCAGACACCGGCGGTCTGGGCGCTGCAGCATCGCATCGCTCTGGGATTTTGCCGTCAGGTTTTCATCAGGCGGTTTTTCTGGATTTTTGATCGACAAACAGGATCGCGACTGCCCCCATCACGACAAGGATGATTGCGGTCAGCAGCAGGAACGGCGTGAATGCAGGCAGGTACCCGAGGAGCACTATTGCAATAATAATTCCCGCAGCAATGATGCTGCACCCTACCAGCACCAGACTGATTGTGGTTATATCCCATTCGGCCATCAGGATCCCCCCATCAATGGAAATGCCGTTTTGATCCCCGTGATCACGAACTGCACCGCAATGGCAATAAGCAGCATACCGAGCAGCCGGTTGATTACCCGGTACTGCCGCTGGCCAATTTTCTTTATAATATAGTCTGCGTTTCGCATCATCAAATAGGTAATCCCCACTGCGATCAGGACAGAAGCAAGGATCACCAGCCACGAAATGGTGAATATGCCCGTGGATTCATTGGAAAGGACAATTACCGTAGTTATGGCCCCGGGACCTGCGATCATGGGGATTGCAAGGGGCATCACAGCAACATCCTCGTTGTCCTGCGACTCGTATTTTTCCGTGGCGGTCAGTTTGGTCCGCGATGTTTTTGCATAGACCATCTCCATACCGATCCCAAAAAGCAGGATCCCGCCGGCGATCCTGAACGCCTCAAGGGAGATCCCAAACACGTTGAGGATAACCGTGCCGGCAATGCTGACAAGGACAAGGATCACCAGGGCAATGACACAGGCATCACGGACTATCTGCATCCTGACAGGTGTCTCGAGGTTACCGGTCAGCGAGATGTATGTCAGCGTTGCCCCGAGGGGATTGACGATGATGAGAATGGACGAGAGGCACAACAGCGAGAAACTTAAAAAATCGCCGGCCATGAAGAAAAGACGGTGTTACTGGCTAATAGAGATTATGGTGAAAAATAATCAGTATTCGTACAGCACGGATTCATCGATCCGCGTGTAGGTGAATACTTCTTCAGATTTGAAATGAATGCCGATCTCGCGTGCGGCACTCTCGGGTGAATCGGAGGCGTGGATAACATTCCTGCCGATGTCGATCCCGAAATCGCCGCGGACGGTACCGGGTGCCGCTTCCTGCGGGTTAGTGGCACCGATCATCTTTCTGACAATCGAGACGACATTTTTGCCCTCCCATACCATCAGGAAGCACGGGCCTCCCATGATATAGGATTTCATGGCCGGGAAAAACGGCTTGGAAAGATGTTCCTTGTAGTGCTCGTTGACCCGTGCCTCGGGCAGTTTTTCGAACCTGGCTGCCACGAGCTTGAAGCCTTTTGCTTCAAACCGGGTGACGATCTCGCCGACAAGTCCGCGCTGGACCCCGTCGGGCTTAACCATCACAAAGGTGCGATCCATAAAAATGAATCACTCCTTGTTTGCGCCCTTCTGTCCTGCGGTGGTCCACTCAACCCGGCGGGGCACCCTGCCCAGCTTGTGGTTGTTCTGGCACTTGGTGCTGCAGAAATAGAAGATCGTGCCGTCTTTTTTGACAAACATCTTACCGGTGCCCGGTTCAAGTTGTGCACCGCAGAAACTGCAAACGTGCTGTTCGACCATGGAATTCACCTTCTCGACAGTTTCTTTGCCTCGCGCTCGGTCTCGAGGAGCATAATAACGTCTCCTTCCCGGATGGGTCCGACCGTGTTGCGGGTAATAATGCGCCCCTTGTTGTTGCCATCGAGAATACGGCACTTGACCTGCATCGCTTCCCCGTGCATGCCGGTGGAACCGACGACCTCGATGACTTCAGCGGGCGTTGCGTCGTCTGCCATGATCGCACCTTATGCCGTTAAGGCAACCAGCTGTTTTGCGAGATCCTCGATCGTTTCTTTTGCCTTGCCGGGCTTGACGATCGCTGCAGCGGCAGAACCGACGTCAAGGCCGCTTGCGGCACCAATATCGTTCTGTTTGTTGATGAAGATATACGGGATCTTCTTTTCATCGCACAGCGGTGCGAGGTGCATGACGATCTCTGCGGGTTCGACGTCAGCGCCGATTAAAACGAGCAGTGCGGCACTGCGTTCAATGGCTTTTGTTGCCTCGTTTGAGCCCTTCTTGATTTTTCCGGTGTCTCTTGCAACTTCAAGGGCTTCAAGCGCCTTGTTCTGGAGCTCCTCGGGAGCCTCGGTTTTAACGTAGCTTTTTGCCATAACTCACCTCATTCAGGGGCTTTTTTACCCCTTCATTACTCATCAGTAGCAGTGATGCAGCCATATCATTTCATCAGGAGGAGAAATAAAGGTTTGTAAACGGCAGGGTTGTTTTCGGCATTATTTCAGGCCGGCCGGTAAATCTCTGTGTCCCCGTTGGAATACACATTCACCAGTCCCTCCGCGGGGAGGTTTACCGTGTATTTTTCCCGTTCGGATTCCCCTACATAAAGGAGGGTTGCATTATACTTTTTCATGAGGACGACGGTCTGATCCGGATCCTCGTATAAGGTTTTTATGTCGGCCAGCCGCGAGCTGTACCAGCCGGTGGTATCTCCCCGCCACATGAACTCATGGAACGGTTCCCCGATGATTGCAGGTATGCCGGTAAACGAGGAAATTCTCGAATAATATGTGTAATCGCCGCCTTCCGCTTCGACAAGGATCTCGTTACCGGTCAGGTTACGAAGATATGCCACCCCCCCCGCATCGCCCGGATGCGATACCGCCAGGTACTCGAGCCCGTCAAGCGACCGGCTGCCGTAGTTGAGGTCGAGGGGGATGGCAAAGGGGAGGATAAACAGGGCCGCAATAATCACAAGGGTCAGGGTGGCACATTTCCGCGCGGGAAGCACCGGTATTTTCCCGGAGCGGGCGAGCCATATGCCCGCCATGGAAAATGCGCTGATGCCAAGAATGATCCATGCCGGCAGGTAGCACTTGAAGACGGTGTTCATCCGGAAGTAGGTGTCACCCATGTTGTCTTTGAGATAAAACAGTTCGACAACGATAAGCAGCAGGAGTCCCAGGATAGCAAGAAGATCCGGCAGCGTGTGGTCTTTTTTTGCAAGGAAATAGATGAGGGGAATGGCAGCAATTGCCGCTGCAACATAGCCGGTCAGGACAAACGGGAGCGCGACAAGCAGCAGGTACGGGCGCTCACGGATATCTTTGATGAGCAGGAGCAGGAAGATCGCAATGAACCAGCCGTTCACGAGCAGGAACTGGATGGGATCCGATGGCGTTTTTACGATAGCGATCCCGCCGGTACTCGTCTTGAGCATAAGGTAAAATGGCAGGTACACGAGAATGGCAAGGGGGGGAACCGCAAGCAGGTGTCCCCATGACCTGATACCCTGCCCGGCATTGCGGCAGCGCAGGATAATCAGTGCAGCAAAGATGACGGTGACAGGGGCATAGATCAGGACATCCCAGGTATTGATGAGTGGCATGGAGCCGAGGCTGAGCGCAGCAAGCCCGCATAACAATCCCTTGTCCCGCGAGGAGAGGGCCTCCCAGTTTTTGTAGAGGTAGAGGAGGATAAAGATCAGGAATATCTGGTTGAAGACCGAGATGACATGCGCGTGGAGGTCCCCCCAGGTGAACGAGAAGAGCGGATACTCGTTGATCGTATTGGTGATGGTACGGGTACTGTCCCAGAGGACGGTACTCAACCCCTTGCCAAGCGCGATCTGGTAAAAGAACGAGGGGTTGGGGATAAAGAAGATGATAAGGGGCAGCCAGCGAAACCGGTCGAGGAGGAGCGTTCCGATTGCATAGACTGTTACGGCAGCAATACCCAGAACCGTCGGCAGGGCGAGGTTAAACGCAATGTTCGAAGGTACTCCACTCACGATGCCAAGGCAGCCGAACATCCAGTACCCAAGGTAGTAATATACATCGAGTGTACCCCCGGCAAACCAGGGATCGAGTGGAGGGACAACCGGGGCCCTCATCACGGATGCGAGGAACCCGTGGTCCATGAACTTTTCCGCATAGGAAATGGTCGGGTTGACATACCTGACCGCGAGCATCAAAAAGAAAAAGACAAGGAAAACCAGTTCCCAGCGCCACTCTTTTTTTAAGCCGTCAAAGGAGTATTCCCTCCGGTATAAATGGTAACCAAGGAGAAGGAAGAACGGTACCAGGGCAAGCTGGACCGGAAGCCGTGCAAGGCCGCAGTACCAGGTAAGGAGAGTGAAGATCAGGAAGGAAGCGGCAAACGAGGCGGGAAATGCATACTCCTTTACGCATTTCTTAAGCGCCGGGTATACGGAAATCTGGAGGAAACTCACCACGAGGAGCCAGCAGAAGACCGAAAGGATACCGGTTTCAGGAGTCAGGTGCTTTTCCCCCGCCGAGTTTCTCGTTTAAGGCCGATTTGATGGTATCTATCACCCAGTCGCTCCCCAGGTACTTAATCGAGACAATCCCTCCAATGGCGGTGATCAGGTTCTTGATGAGCTCGTGGTCGATGATTGCGATAGAGACCGCCGTTGCATAGGGAACTCCTGCAATTCCCAGCGTCGCAGCCACGGCAAACTCATAGGTACCGATCCCGCCCGGGGTTATCGGTATAGCCTTGACCAGGTTTCCGATTACGATGGCAAGGACGACAACGGCAAAAGAGATCTGCTGCCCGAACATGAGGACAACGCAGAAACAGACCAGGATATCCAGTATCCAGATGACGATCGATGAGAAACTTAAAATGACAACTGAAGTGACCGTAAGCGAGGCCCGTCGGATCTCTTCAAGCAGGGTCAGGAGATAGCCGACATATTTATTGGTAGTAGTCAGTTTCCCGACAAAGATCAGGAAGAGGAAGAATACTCCGCCGATAACGAGCGGTATGATTATGTAGAGATCGATCCAGTCGGGGACATTGGGGATAAAGAAGAATGCAATCGCTCCGAGCAGGGCAACCGTGATAATATCGAAGACCCGTTCTACAACAATCGACGAAATGCCCTCGGAGTATGTCGTCTTGTATTCATGCTTGAGGATAAAGATCCTGACAAAATCTCCCAGCCGTGCAGGGACAATCAGGTTGACAGTCTGGCTCACAAAAACACATGCCGTTGTCACTGCAACCTTAACCCGGTAATTGAGGCCGAGCAGGATCCGGTGGTACCGCCATCCGCGCAGCCACCATGCGGCAAGGCAGATAAGGATTGCAAGTGCGAGATACGATGGAATGATATGCTCAAGCGAGACCAGGAGGTCGTCCCACACCATATACAGCATATAGGCAAGGATCCCGACGGCAATCAGGCACGGGATCAGGATTGCGCTAATCTTTCGATACATGGATCTGCCACCAGAGCCGCAGGATGGCTGAACCCATCCCAAAGACGTCTTTTACCCGGACGGTTGTTCCTTTCCCGGCGCGCCAGCGGACGGGAAATTCGGTTACGGTGAATCCTGCCCGTTGTGCCCGTACCAGAAGTTCGGTATCCCAGAACCAGTGGTTCGACCGGATTGTCGGGAGGATTGGCAGGATCTTTGCCTTGTTGAAAGCCTTAAACCCGCACTGGTGATCGAACAGAGTGCTCCCGAGGATTGTTCTGACGAGAAAGTTATACGATCTGCTTGCAATTTCGCGACCTTCGGTTCTTTTAATGTCGCTTTCCGGGAGCAGGCGCGAACCGGTTGCAATATCTGCGCCGTTATCAATAGCGCCGATCAGTTCGGGGAGATGCTGCATATCGGTAGCAAGATCCACATCGTAATAACAGACAATTGCGCCCTTTGCCTCGCGGATCGCCCGGTTCAGGGCAGTGCCTCTTCCAAGACGGGTGTCGCTGTGGAACAACCGGATTTTTGGGGTTTTCTTCCCGAATTCACGTACACATTCAGCACTGCCGTCAGTACTCCCGTCTTCGGCAACAATTATCTCATAATCATCAGTTATTTTGGCGAGTGTATCAAGAGAGATCGGTAAGGCACGCTCCAGTGCCGGTCGGTCATTGAAGACCGGTATAATCGCTGTAACCCTAGGTACACTCATTGACGATTTCTCTCCTTTAAGATACAATCTGCCACGTGATTGCCGGCCCTGACCGATCCTTCCATACTGCGCTCGGGATAGTTTTCCCGGGAAAACATTCCTGCCAGGTAGATCCCGTGTTTTTCATATGCCGGGATCAGGGACTGGTAGCCTGTGACATAGACCGGCCCGGCCCAGGGGTCGACTGCCATTCTGCTCCAGTGAATTTCAGATGCATCCAGTCCGAACCGGGAACAGAAATCGTCCTGCATCCTCTGATCGAGCCGTGCGGGAACGGTTCCGCTGAAATAGGAAGCAAGGTATACGATATTCTCACCATATCTCTCCACAGGTATGAAATTGGTATGGGAGACAACCGCCCCGTACGGGCATTCGTCTTTCATGTTCGTCCAGTAAATCCCGTTTGTCACATCACGTTCGATCCCGAGAGTCATGCATGCGGCTCCCTGGTACGGGATTTCGGGGAAGGGTAGCCCGGTTAGTCTGCCCAGTTCAGAAAGCGGCATTGTCGAGATCACTTTATCTACCGTTTCATCGTTAATGGCCAATCCCCCGTTCTTTTTGGTAAGGGAAGTGACCGGGGTCTGAAGATGTAGGGTACCCCCTTTTTCGAGAATAGATCTTTCAAGGGCATCAATGATCTGGTGGAATCCCCCATCCAGGTATCCCAGGTGTTCCCCGGCAACGCCCCGGTCGGAACGGATGGCGATCCGGCTGATGAGCCAGGCAGCAGATACGTTAGAACGGTTTTTCCCGAACTTGCTCTTGAGGAGGGGTTCAAAAAACGCGGAATAAATTCGGGGCCCGAGATGTTCGACAATATAGGTCTCGGCAGAAATATCGTCAAGTGGCGCAAGGTCGGTTTTCTTTGCTCTGAGTGTGAGCAGGGCAAGCTTTGCTTTTTCCGGGAGGGAAAGTTCCGGCCAACGCAGGATTTCCATTGGGGTTGTGAGCGGGTAAAGGGAATTATTCGAATAATATCCTGTGCTCCCTTTATGCCACAGAAGTCGGTCCCATAATCCGAGATCGCGAAGCAGGGAAAAAAGCTGTTTGTCTCCGGAGAAACAGTGGTGATAGAACCGTTCGATCCAGTAATTGTCGATATGGTATGAGGACAGGCAGCCTCCCAAAAACGGCATTTTTTCAAAGAGGACGACCTCGTGATCTTTGGCAAGAACGTGGCCGGCAACCAGCCCGCTTAAACCACCGCCGAGTATTCCGATTTTCATGTGTGGTACCCTAATTATTTGTCCGGGTGTCCATGAAAAAGGCTCCGTATCATATACCAAAACGGCATGGGACAGGTCAGATCGGTGTAAGAAAGTTTTTGTAGTGTAGGATTGAAAGTTCATAAAAACAAAGGACTTAAAAGAATTAAAAGAAATACTTATCGTCAGCCCTTTGGAGGGTGTATATTAGATGCGGGTATTTTTCATTGGATTTGGCCAGGCAGGGGGGAAAATTGTCGACATGTTCATTGAACAGGACCGGAAGCTTGGCACCAACAGCTTCCGGGGGATTGCCGTCAATACCGCACGGACCGATCTGATGGGCTTAAAAAACATTGAGATGAAGGATCGTATCCTCATCGGCCAGACCCTTGTCAAGGGTCATGGAGTGGGAACGGACAACGTAACCGGAGCCCGTGTTACTGCCGATGAGATCGACAGTATCATCAATGCTGTAGATACCCGGGGCACCCATGATATCGATGCGTTTGTCATTGTTGCAGGCCTTGGCGGTGGAACCGGATCCGGAGGATCCCCGGTGCTTGCCCGCCATTTAAAGAGGATTTACCGTGAGCCGGTCTACGCGCTGGGGATTATCCCCGCTCCTGAAGAGGGCCGCCTCTACTCCTATAACGCTGCCCGCAGCCTTACTACGCTCGTAAACGAAGCGGATAATACCTTCATTTTTGATAACAGTGCATGGAAAAACGAAGGAGAAAGTGTCAAGAGCGCATTCCAGCGGTTAAACAACGAAGTGGTTCGGAGATTTGCGATCCTCTTCCGTGCCGGGGAAGTCGGTCGGGCCGGCGTTGGCGAGATGGTCGTTGATTCGAGTGAAATCATTAATACTCTCCGTGGAGGGGGTATCACATCGGTAGGGTACGCTGTAAGTGAAGTACTCAGTAATCGGACCAAGCAGCAGCGTGGGATCTTCGGAGGCTTCAAGAAGAATATTGAGGATAAACTGGGGACCAAGAAAGAGACTAACGAAGAAGTCCTGATGGGTGAAGACCGTTCGGCAAAAATTGTCGGACTCGTCCGACGTGCCATGCTGGGCCGGCTTACTCTTCCCTGCGACTATTCCACTGCAGAACGTGCCCTTGTCCTCGTTGCAGGTCCCCCGGATGAGATGGATCGGAAAGGAGTCGAAAAGGCAAAAAGCTGGGTGGAAGAGAACATTGCCGGTGTTGAAGTGCGTGGCGGTGATTATCCGGTAAACAGTGAGTATGTCGCGGCGGTAGTCATGCTTGCAACGGTAGGGAATGCCCCGCGGATCAAGGAACTTCTTGATATAGCAAAGGAAACAAAAGAAGAGGTTATTAAATCCAAGGAGAAGAAATCGAATATGTTCGAGGAAGGTATCGAACCGTTGTTCGAGTGAGGATGAAAATGAAGGAACTGAAAAAACTGATTCTGGTTGCGGTGCTGTTTTTATTATTAATCCCCTCTGCATCTTTGGCATATACGGTGAATTCGATGTCGATCTCCCCAAGCGGGGCATTGACACCGGGAACGACAGTGGATTTGTCGTTTAAAATACAGATGCCAAGCGGTTCATCCGGCGTAAACTCTCTCAATTTATATACTGCACTGGAAAAACCAAAGTGGTCCTATGCAATTAATGTAAATGATATATCGAACGGACTTACCGAGGCATCATCAAAGACGGTGACAATCAGTAGTTTTTTGCTGACGTATAAATCTGGTGACGATGTAGCGGTGATGGTGACGCTGGAGGGAACTGCTCCTTCAGTTACCCAGACTGCGAACCAGACGCTTATCCAGATAACCGAGATGGATTCCAATGGCAATGTGGGGTCATCACAGTATTCCCAGACGGCCCTTGTGGTTAATACTGGTGATGTCACAACAGCTATTTCGAATGCAAATACCCAGTTGAGCCAGTTCAGGACACATATCGATGAAAAAGCGGCAATGGATATCGATACCTCTGCAGCCGAGGCAAAATACAATGATGCCCAGTCAAAAATAAGTACAGCCCAGTCTCTTCCATCGACATCCTATACGGACGCACTAAACAATATTAACACTGCAATATCCACAATCTCTGATGGGGAGACCCTCCTTGACAAAGCTTGGGCGGAAAAGGAAATCTCTGATGCGCTGGGACCGATCAATAATGTCGATGCCGTAATTGCATATCTCCAGCCTAATACGACCGATCCCCGTCTTTCGGAAGTTATTACCAAAAGAGAAGTCGCTAATAGTTATATCTCTGCAGCCAACGATGCATTAACGAATGGTAACTTTGCCCAAGCTCGGTCAAAGGCAGAGGATGCGTTTACAAAAGGAAACGAATCTTATACTGAAGCCCTTAATCTTAAAGCAATCTTGGAGGCCACATGGAATCCCCTTGCAGGTCTCGGATCGATTGGTTCAGGTATCGGTTCAAGCATCATCCTGATTGTTGTGGGAGTAATCGTTGTTGTGCTGGTAGTTGTCGGAATAATCATCTATCGGAAACGTTCCCGCTGGGATGAACTGGGATAATCTCTTGGAATTTTTATTATTGAAAACTCCTTTTTCGTCGGTTGTTAAACCATTTC
>JAQWDG010000033.1 GCA_028705545.1 Methanoregula sp.
ATGAGATTCTCACACCAAGTATTACTCAAACCTTCCGTTTTTCAAAACCTTAAAAAACAATCAGCAATGATAATCTGATAATATGACCTTCGAAAACGATCTCTCCCGTATCGGGATCTCGCTTCCCAAAAACCTCCTCGACAAGTTCGACGAAATCATCAACGCCCGGGGGTATTCCTCGCGTTCAGAGGGGATCCGTGACGCCATACGCACCTACATCACGTATTACAAATGGATGGCCGATGTCAAGGGAGAACGCGAAGGCGTCATCACGATGGTATACGATCACGACCAGCGCGGCCTTCTCACGACTATCACCGATATCCAGCACGACCACCACGATATCATCAAGGCCTCGCTCCACTCCCACGTGACCCATAACCGCTGCCTCGAAGTGATCCTCGTTCACGGCGAAGGTACCCAGTTAAAGGAACTGGCCGAGCGCCTGATGTCCCAGAAAGGTGTCGAATCGGTCAAACTGACCACAATCCAGATTGAAGAGTAACTTCATTACCCGACATGTTTTCCCGCCGGGTTGGTTCGCGAAATACTAAAAAAGGGAAGATATTGTCCGTAACCGGAGTGCTGCTGGGAGTATATTCTCCCATTTTAAGGCACTTCTTTTTTTACCGCATGCAGGATACCCATGACCCCGAGCGCTGAATGAACCGGGGACCGGTCGATAGCAAAGGTGAAATGCTCCCCGATAACGTCAAGCAACCGGGGATTTATTTTCGGGCAGATCGGGGGGATGTGCAGTTCCATCTCAATTCTCCGGATCCCTAAAAGATCTTCCGGACAGATCTGCCATTCCGCACCTTCGCAATCGCATTTTAAAAAATCACAGCCTCCGGCCAGGGTGACAAGTTGTCCCAGGGTCCAGGTTGGCACGGTCCTGTGAAGATCGTCCCATGAAACAAGGCATTCTGCTCCATCGCCAAGAGCGCCTTCGATTACCCGGATTTCTGCGTTGTTTAGCCGGATATTTTCTTTAAGCGGCCCGGTTGTCAGGGGTTCTACGGCAGTTACCTGCGATGAAAGGCGTGCTGCCCGTATGCAGAATGCCCCGACATTTGCACCGATGTCAAGGACACGGTCATTTCGGCGCATATCTGAAAAACGGTACTCGGGAACTTCGGTGATCTGCCGGCAGGGAAGGTGCATTAACCGGAACCGGACACGATCTGCAGTGACGATTGTTTTTTCAAAAGAAGGATCCTTACAGCGGCCGGGACGATCCACTATACGCAACTCCATAAAATTCCATCAGGGATACGAATGCCAATAAACGTGTTTTGGTAAGTTAGTAAATCCGATAAAGGTAAGCACGGAGCTACCGGGATTTCTCCACACCCAACCGGTTTACCCCGGGGGTGTAGTATACGCTTTTCAGATATAACGGATAACCGTCGGGATACTATCGTGCAGTTACCCGCCCATAAAAAATTCAATAAAAGAAGAAAAGGATCCACGGTTTTGAGGAAAAAGGGTCCCTGTACTCAGGAAAAATGAGCGGACAGTTATTTACTGGCTGCCAAACCGGCTGCCGGTTTTATTTCCCTGCATCGGCCTGCGTATTCTCATCATAGGAGAATACTTCCTCGATATTTACCTTGAAATGCCGGGAAATCCTGAACGCAAGGTCGAGCGACGGGACATATTTCCCTTTCTCTATTGCAAGGATCGTCTGCCGGGTAACACCAATGGCACGGGCAAGATCTTCCTGTGTGAGATCGTGCATTGCCCGGTATACCTTGATCTTATTCTTCATCGGTCTCCCATTCCCCGTATTTTTTTGCGTAATAGAACCGGAATCCCACATACAGGAAGATCATCATGCAGAGGAGTCCCAGCTGGATATACCCGATCATCCGGGGAGACATGATCTCCGGGCGAACTACTGCAGAAGACCGCGAAAACCAGTATTCCCGGGGAAAGCGGGGCATGTACAAGAGGTTCATGACCGCAAGGATCGAGAATGCACAGAACGAGACCCAGAATACCTGAAACGTCCGCAGTGCAGCTTTTTCCGTGATTCGTGCACTCCGTTCATCTTCAATATAATCCTCAACCCGCCGGTATGCCACATATATGACGATCACACCTGCGATGAATGCGATCATGGAAAACAGGGGCGTAAAATTTTCGACAGAATACCAGAAAACTGCGAGAAGCATTAACGCAACAAACCCGATAATCAGGTAAAAAATATTTTTCTTCATGGCATTCCTTTGCTGTAATCTTACCCCTTGCCGTAATATAAACATAAGCCTTTGCCGGCTAAACCGGTGATTTTGGCCGGGAAAAACCTAAAAAAATACCGGTTCCAAGGATTTATATCGGCAGATTGAGAATGCATGTTGTATGTCTGGAAAAACGAGCACACCAAGTATCCTGCGCATTGCAGCTGCGGTGTTCCTGGGAATCATTGTCGGTTTCCTCCTGTTCCTTGTTGCCGCCCTTTTTATCGGCATGTTCAACAACATGATGGGGATGAATATCCCGGTCGGCATGGATATTGCCGAGAACCTTCTCAGTGCGGTTCTCCTCGTCATTTTTGTTGTCGGGAGCATCGCCATATTCTGCTGGAAGGTCTGGATCACTCCATCCACGGAGGATTCCGGCGACAATGATTCCAGCGAGGAATAACTCCACTTTTTTTTTAGTGATTTCCCTATAAACCGGTTCTCCGGTTTGTAACCCGGAAATTTCATTGATTCCTTTACCCTCACTCTTTTCCAAAAAGAGAAAAATATTGGCCAGATATCTCTGATGAAATGTTTTCGTAGGGTTACCCGATCCGGATCACTACCAGGGTAATGTCATCAGATTGTGGGGCACCGCCGGCAAATTCCCGGATTGCAGAGAGGATCCGGTCGCGGATCGCTGCTGCCGGCAGGTCCCGGGCTTTTTTCGCAACCGCAGCAAGCCGTTCTTCGCCAAACGCATTGAAACCGGCATCGAACGCTTCTGTTACGCCATCGGTATAGAGGATCATGAGATCGCCCGGTTCTGCCGCTATGCGTTCGGCAGAGCTTTCCATCTCGGGGATAACTCCCATTGCAATGCCCTGCGCCTGCATATACCCGGCTTCCCCGGTACTGCCTTTTACGATAAGCGGCGGGTTATGTCCCGCACTGATGCATTCGAATATCCGCTGCACCGGGTCAAGGACTGCCACAAAAACCGTAACAAACATGGACGAAGGCGCATTAGCCGCAATCATCCGGTTTGTCGTTTTGAGCGCCCCCGCGGCATCCGTTGCCCCTTCGAGATTCGCCCGGAGCAGCATCCGCGACATTGCCATAAAGAGCGCTGCGCTCACGCCTTTCCCGGACACATCGGCAATAACAAACGCCCACCGTCCCCCTGCAAGCGGGACCACGTCATAGAAATCACCGCCCACTTCCATAGCCGGGATCATCACCGCGGAGATATCGTATCCCTGCAGATCGGGCATCGATGCCGGCAGGAAACTGGTCTGGATCCCCCGGGCGATCTCCATCTCCTTTGCATACCGTTCCTTTTCCGCGGTGGTCTTTTTTAAGGTCTCGATATTCTGCCGGAGTTCTTCGGCCATCGCATTGAACGAACCGGCAAGGTCTTCGAACTCATCGCCGGAATTGATGCGGATCCGGTAGGTGAGGTCCCCCTCACCGAACGCACCTGCACCCTCTTTGAGGGATGCAACCGGTTTTGTGATGATCTGGCTGAGCAGGAGCGAGACGATGAATACGAACAGCAGGATGGCGATAAACAGGAGCACGAATACCGTCAGGAGCCGGTCGGTCTGGGTGGTAATGTGCTCCCCGGTATCCTTTGTCGCGCTGTCGATCTTACCGGTAAAGTTTTCGACCGGCTGTGTGATCTCGCTGACCGGAACGGAGATGGCGAGGCTCCAGCCCATCGAGCTGACCGGTGCATAGGCAACATATTCCTCTTTTTCATTGAACCAGACTCTCCCGATGCCGCTCCTGCCGGCGGTCATGTTTGCTGCAATAGCAGCAAGGCCGGGGTCAGATGTGCCAAAGGCATTTTCGCCGGAAAAAGGCTCGTTCCACCGCACATTACCGGCAGACATCCCCGGGCGGCTGATGATACTTCCGTTCCGGTTTAAGAGGACCGCATATCCTCTCCCGCCGAATGTCGGGCCTATAATATTTTCATCGATGGTTCTCGTGGAGATATCGGCACCGATCACCCAGTGACCGTATGCCGGGCTTGTCACTGCCTGCGAGCAGGTCATCGTCAGCCCGTTATCGCCGGCATCTACGTACGGCAGGTCCGACCATACCCGGGTATCCTGCGCTATGGCCTGAGTGTACCACGACCGGGTCCGGGGATCGAACTTTTTTGGCAGCGTCCCGTTTCCCGGATACATCAGCATCATGCCGGAATCGGTGGCGATATTGATACTGGTCATATCTGAATCGGACTGGTAGACTGCTTTGAGTGCCCCGGCAAGTCCGGCAAGGGTCTTTGCCTCCGGGGAGTCCGGGCCAGCCGTAGCTGTCGGCGCAAAGATGAGCAGTGCCCCGCTGTCAGGATCTGCAGGAGGATTGTCTTCAGGATATACCGGGACAAGCGATTGTACCGGGGGATTTTGCTGGAACTGGGCAACCTGCGCGGAGAGGATGTCCATCTCGCTGTCGGTATCCACAAAAACTACGTTTGCTATCGCGGCCCGGTCGTCCACCGCGCTGACCAGGTAATCCTCGGCAAGGGAGAGGAGGGCCGCCGAGCTGTCGTTAACCACACCGGTACCAAGGGTCTGGCTGCTTTCCTGTGCGTAGGTTCCCACATCGGATATTGCAGAGAACGCAAAGTAACCGGTAATTGCGAGGGCGGCTACGGAGAGTGCAAGGAAGAGGACGAGGATCTTTGCCCTGATGGAGAACGTTATCTTTGGTGGTTTAAAGGGATTCATTTCCATCTTCCGTTAAGGCAAAGAGCCGGTATGTTCTCTTACGCGGGGATTCCTATAAAAGTCCACCTTTCGCGGAGGAATATCGATACCGTAATGATGCAAATACCGGGATCGTACCGGAAAAATTCCGGTAAAAAAATTTCAGCGCGAAAAAAGGTTGTCAGTTAACTAACCAACAGTTGGATAATTATCCAACTGTTGGATGTACAACTAACTCGTCTTTTTTGGCTCCGACGTGAATTTTCCGGCTGTTCCGGAATTTTTAAAAAAAATCCGGATCGACCGTGCCGGCATTTTTTTTTCAAACCAAAAAAAATTTGGGTTTTTTCTTTTCACGCGGGAAAAAAACCGGGCTGGAACATGCGTACAGCTGTGGCCATATTCTGGTTCCTGCGTTTTTAGCCGGATCGCAGGAAAAAAGAGAGGACGGGTTTATACGTTCACGTTGAGCAGGACCCGGATCAACAGACCGATCACAAACGAGATTGCCGCAATCCCGAGGCTGATAACCGCCATCTCTGCAAAGCGCCGGTAGAACGGCAGGTCCTTTGCAACCGAAATATAGAACGTGAAGCAGAAGATCACACAGACCGCACCGGCGAGCGTACAGACAAGCGCGATATAGGGGCTGGACAATACCAGGAATGGCAGGATGAGAAGGGAGACCGTGGCGATATAGGTAAGGCCGGTATAGACTGCGGCCTTTTTCGGGCTGGTCCCGTCCGTGGCATCGGAACGCTGGGAGAGGTATTCGGACGCGGCCATCGAAAGCGATGCAGCGACCCCGGTGATAAGGCCGGCCACCGCGATGATCTGGGAGTTCTGGATCGCAAAGGTAAGACCGGCAAGCGTCCCGGTAAACTCGACAAGCGCATCGTTGAGACCGAGGACCACAGAGCCGACATACCGCAGCCGTTCTTCATCGATAAGCGCGATCAGTTCCCGCTCGTGATGGCCCTCGTCCTCAAGCATTGCCGGCATCTCGGGAATCCCCAGAGTATTGGCCCGGTCGGTTACCTGCGCCCCCTGTTCTACCCCCTCCATCAGTTTGACGGCAAAGGTGAGCCCCAGGAGCCGGGCAATAAACATATAGAACCAGATGCGGAGCAGGTCGGGGGCGGTATCCCGGCCGGTATACTGCTTCCAGATAGAATAGTGCCGGAGTTCTTCGTTTGCAATCCGTTCCAGGACTTCGCGGTTATGGGGGTCGGAAGTCCTTTTGGCAATGCGCGAGTAGATATGGTACTCGGTGATCTCGTTTCCCTGGAACACCAGGGCTTTGGGCAATGTCTCCCCGTTCAGCTGCATGCAAACCTACCGGAACTTTTCTGCCGGGTACTATGGATGTCCCCGGCTTATCCATTTTTGCGGGAGATCGGTTGCGAAAAAAAAGTAATTATTCGAGTTTCTTTTTGATCTCGCGGATATCCTGGCGCATTTCCTCGGAGTACGGGGTGAACCGGTAACTGAGATTGTTTTCCGTCTGCCAGAAGCCGACTTTCTCATCAAAATGCCCGATCAGGTAACAAACGACAATATAACAGGGGATTGCGATGGCAATAACCATCGGCAGGGTCAGTCCCAGGTGGTAATAGAAAAAATCCTCGAACAGTTTGGCATTTGCCGTGATGATCCCGAAGTTGATGAGGATCTGGGTCCAGGAAGCCCCCCGGGCATACTTCTGTTTGAAGAGCGCAAGGGTATAGATCCAATCTTTCTGTTCTGACATATGGGGATCAGATTGAGATACCAAGAAGAAATCCTTTCTCACCCTGACAACGTCTTTGCAGGGTACGGTGATTCATCCAAAGGATATACCAGGCCAAGAATACCCCGTATCTTCCCGGTTACTACCAAAAAGAAAAGCTTTTTTTAACCCCATTCGAGGATGGCGAGAAGGTTACCGGCGGGGACCTGGGTCGCAACCTCATGGATATGCCGGTCCAACATTGCCCGGTCCTCCTTTGAACGCTGGTGCACCTGCTTTTTCGAGAGCCGGATCCCTTCGGCAAGCGCCTCGTCCCAAAACGAAGGCTGTTTTAAGCGGCAGGACGTGAGCGCGATGTTGAATGCGGCATTTACATCGGCATGGGCGACAAACCCGCAGTGCGGGCACTCGAAATGCTTCCTGCTCCGGCGCCCCATGGAACCGCACCGGCTGCACCTCTTCGAGGTATAAGCCGGGTTGACGTACATGACGGGAATGCCCAGTTTCCATGCACGTTTCTCGACAAGACGCTGGAGCGAGAGAAACGAACCGTTCCCGAAAGAAAATTCCACAAACCCGGCGGGATCGCGGGAGTGCGAATACCGGCTGGAAAAGAGCTTTTCGAACTTGATGCCCGAACCCAGAGTCTCTGCAAAGGAGACGATCTGACGGGAGATTTTGTTGATTGCTGCCTTGAACGCCTTGCGTTCACGGCTTTTGTCACGGGAAAGTTTCCAGAGTTTTCCTTCCCGATAGAGTTTAGTACAGTTTTTGATGGAGTTGCTGCGGACGTAGTGTACGTTTTTTCCCAGTTTCAGGACTTTCCCGCTTTCCGGATCAGCAGCCACGGCCGCATGCCCGGTCGTGTTGAGGTCAACACCGATCCAGCGGGCAGGTACATGTTCGGATGGATGAACTTTTATCACCTGTTCCTTACCATGTTCTCCTGCGGTACATTTGTGCCGTTACACAGTGCTCATGTCTTTTAAGGTCTGACTCCTCCTGTCGTTATTCGTGAATATACACGGCCCATGGGATATATCTTGCGGTAGAACGCCCCGATTTTAAAAAGAGACGATTAATCATGAAGGTTTCTTTCTGTATCGGGAGTAATGGGGTAAATTACCGAAAGGTGATATGTCCGGATATTTGGGGAACAGGATTCTCCAGGGATCGCCCGGGTTTCCTCTGTTCTCCGGCATTATGCCGGAAAAATAAAAAGGAATCTTTAAACGTGAGGATCGTCCCAACGTGTATTGATGAAACGGCAGTTCGTAATCGGCGCCATCGGAGGATTTGTGGGGATTGTCACGGCGATCTGCGTAATAGCAACCTCGGGATCGGCCGACATCACACTCTCCGGTGTGCAGGCTGCATTGTTTTCCAGCCTCGGGCTGATGGGTGCGGCAATCGCAAACACCGAGACCCGGTTTGCCGGGTGGATGCTCCTTTCGTCAGCGGTCTGGATCACCCTGTCCGTCCCGCTTGCCGGGACGCTCTTCCTCCTGTACTGGTACACGCCGGCAATTCTTCTCCTTACAGCCGCCGCCGTCCTCAGCTTTATGGAGCCGGATGAAGAAGAACCAGAAGCGGCAGAAACCTCCTGATCTCCCCGGAAAAACCAAAAACAAACCGATTCCTGTCGGATGCCAAAAAAAAGGAAAGATTACTCTTTTTTATCCCGCTCTTTACCGGGCTCTTGTCCGGCATTACCCGGAGACCCGGCTCCCGCACAGACGGTATCTGCCGCCTTTTTGTCCAGAACCACCACAATGCCGAAAGCAATGACGGAGATGAGGACAAAAACAAGGTACTGCATTCCACCGGTAACGACCCACGAATACAGGCCATAACCGATTGCAGCCGCTGTCACAAGTGCGATTGAAAGGATGCCAGCCCGCAGGCCGGTAAAGGACCGGCTCCGGATATCCGGGAAGATGAGCAGGCCCATCAGGCTGATCCCGCCAAACCCGATGGCTGCAAGGAGCAGGACGGTAAGAATGATATCTGCAAGAATGTCCGTCACAGGGCATCACCCGCCCGGTTTTCAGAGACCCGGATCGTTACAGCAAAAACAATGCAGGCCACAATGATGGCAAACACCGCGACGAGCAGGTCCCCGACAGAGACCGTAAGGGAGAGCGCCCCGGCACATCCGAGGGTTGCTGCGACATTGGCGGCAAGCAGGCGGTCCGGCAGGGAATGGCAGGCAATGATCCGCAGTACAGCGCAGCATGCAAGGACAAAAAGACAGAGTGCAGCGACAAACCAGATATCTATGGTCATACGATTCACCTTCACGGCATCCTTGAAGGTCCGGGGAGGACCGGGGACTCCTGAAAAGCACAGGAACGGGCCGGGCTCATACGCGAGGGCAATTTCCCGCAGCCTGCTCCTCCTGCGATGCCGTGATTCTTCTCGTTATAACAATAGAGAACCAGCCCTTATTATACCTCCCGCAGGGTTGCCAGACCTGCCGGCCCGGTAGCGGATTTGTGGCACGGCGAACAAAAAAACGCGCCCACCCTTTTTATTTTCCGGATGCTAACAAATGAAGGAATGCACCCGACTTACCTGGGGAAGATCCTGCTGCGGTGGTGCGATCACTGCCATGTCCCGGTATTGGGAAAGACCTGTGCCTGCGGGCAGGCAACCCGGGAAGTCCCGCTTACCCCCCCGGGCGATGCACGGCCGGCGTTCCCCCACGATATTGCCCTCATCAACCGGATCTATGGTGAGCACTTCGGCGCCCCGCTCATCGCCCCGGGCCAGCTCGTCCTCCTAAACAAGGTTCCCGACGACGACCGGATGGAAGAGATCATTGTTGGCGGGGGAAATGCCGGTTCCATCCGGTACCTGCCTAAGGAGCGCCGCTGGGAACCGATCCCCCGTCCCGAGGCATATGCCCTGTTCCATCCCACAAAGCGTGTCGTAACCGTTGAGGATGGCGTTGCACCGTTCATCCGCGACAAGAGTATGAGCCTCCTCCGCCCGGGAATGATCGCTATCGACGATTCGGTGCGGGAAGGGGACGAAGTCTTCATTGTCACGGAGAGCGGCGAATGTATCGGTGTTGGCCGGGCAAAGGCGGGTGCTGATGAAGCACGGGCCATGGAGAAAGGACAGGTCGTGCGGACCCGGAGAAATGTCGCCTCGACCATCGTGCCGGGAACGGCAACATGGGACGATGCGGTCAGGGCAAACGCAGAGATCCTTAACCAGGCAGAAACAGACTCGATCCGTTTCGTAAAGGACGTATCTGCCGCCTATCCCCTCCAGCCGACCATCTCGTACTCCGGGGGAAAGGACAGCCTTGCGACACTTTTAGTTGTACAGAAAGCGCTCGGGAACATACCTCTGCTCTTTGCCGACACCGGCCTCGAATTTCCCGAGACCTGCGCAAACGTTGCGGCAGTTCAGGAACGCTACCACACGGAGGTTGTCCGCACAAACACCTCGGAAAAATTCTATAAAACCCTCGAACGGGAAGGGCCTCCTGCGGTCAACGCCCGCTGGTGCTGCAGTGTCTGCAAGCTCCTGCCGGTTGCAGAGACCATCCGTACCCGCTGGGGAGAGTGCCTCTCCTTTATCGGCCAGCGCCGGTACGAGTCTCTTGCCCGGGCAGAAAGCAACCGGGTCTGGAGGAACCCGACGGTAAAAGTCCAGGTGTCCGCTGCCCCGATCCAGGACTGGACCGCACTCCACGTCTGGCTGTACCTTTTCCGGGAGAAGGCACCGTATAACGTCCTCTACGAGCGCGGGCTGGACCGGATCGGATGTTTCATGTGCCCGTCCAGTGATATGGCATTGATCCACATGATCGAGGAGGAGTTCCCCGGGCTCTGGGAACCCTGGAAGGAAACACTCGATTCGTGGCGAAAAGAGAAAAGCCTCCCCGAGGACTGGGTCGGGAGCGGGGCCTGGAGGATCCGGGAGGGAGTACATGCACAACAAAAACGTCGTCATCATTGACTATGGCCTCGGTAACCTCAGGAGCGTTATGCGCGGGCTCGAAGCGGCCGGAGCCCGGGCAACCATAACCGGTGTGCCGGAGGAGATCGCAGCGGCCGACTGTATTGTGCTGCCCGGTGTCGGCGCATTCCACGAGGGAATGGAGCAGCTGGGCCCGGTAAAAAATACCCTCTGCGATGCGGTCAGGGACAAGGTACCCCTCCTTGGGATCTGCCTTGGCATGCAGATGCTCATGGACTCAAGCGAGGAGCACGGTACGTACCGGGGGCTCGGCTTTGTCCCCGGGTCCGTGCGCCGGTTCCCGCAGGAACCGGGAAAAAAGGTTCCCCACATGGGCTGGAACACCGTGCGGCTCACGCAGCCGGAGAACCCACTTTTTGCCGGCCTTTCCACAGAACAGTACATGTATTTTGTCCATTCCTATTATGCAAAGACAAACCCGGAATACACCCTCACCGAGACAGAATATATCCTCCCCTTTGCCTCTTCGGTAGTTTCAGGAAATGTGTACGGCGTCCAGTTCCACCCGGAGAAGAGCGGGGCAGCGGGACTAAAAATCCTTAAAAATTATGTCGGTCTCATCTAGGCCGGTGTACCGGCACGAAAAACCCCCTGTTTTAAGGGCACGACACTCAAATAGGGAACCTTTTTAATTTCATGCAATCGACCTTGTAGTCATGAAAAAGTTTCTCCCTCTCATACTCCTGCTCTCCCTCGCTCTCGTGGGATCGGCATCGGCATACGGCATGTACCTGAACTGCTCCCAGTCCGTCCCGGTAGGCCAGATGATCAAGTGCGCAGTAGACTCCGATTTCCCGGCCGGTACCAGCTTCGATCTGGTTTTCTACCAGTCCCAGTACACTTCGACCGAGATCGACCGCGAGTCGATGACCATCCAGCCCAGCCAGGCAACGCAGTACAAGCTCTTCGATACCACGGGCCTCAAGGGCGGCCAGTACAAGATTGAGATTCAGTTCAACGGGCCGGTCCCCTCGATGAGATCCGGTTCAATATCGAGCGAACTGATAACCGTTGTCGACCGTTCAAGCGAACTTACGATCACATCCCCGATGACGCAGGACCTTTCCAGTGCGCTCGTCATTGCCGGGACATTAAAGAAAGGCGGGAATGAGGGGATCCAGCTCCAGGTAGACGGGGAGTCCGCCGGGCACATCTGGGGACCGCAGTACATCAAGACCACAACCCTGATCCAGAGCGGCGACGGCTCCTTCTCGCAGACGGTCCCGGTGACTCAGGCTGATAACTACAAGGTCACATTCTCCGATGCCAAGGGCCAGATCGGTACAATAACCTTCAAGGTCACTGCCCCGACAACCGTTACCACGGCTCCGGTAACCTCGGCAACCACAAAGAAGGTGACCACGACAAAAACCACGGCGCTGACACCTACCCAGACCACAACAAAGTCCCCGCTCCCCGCAGTCATTGTGATGGGAGCTATCGGGATTGCAGCGCTTCTTATCTTCCGGATGAAATCCGGACGGGTATAACCATCAATACCATTTTTTTAAGGTTCTTTTTTTAGCGAATGGATTTCTTTTCAGGCCCTTAAAAATTCCGATGCTTTTTGGATCTGCTGCTAAAAAATGCATCGAGCAGAACGATCACGGATTCAATGCTTCAGAGATAAAATACCGGTAATCCTAAAAAAGAGAGAACGCATTTGGATAAAATCCCGTTTTCCCCAACCGGTAGCTTTTAAAGATGAAATGTCCGGATTAACGCCGCTTTTTCCAGAGGTACGCTTCGTAGCAGAGAAGGATAAAAATCACAAACACCCCTCCGCAGAAAAACGCCAGTGCGAGATCCGGGGAGGGGGCCTGCACATTGCTTGCATCGGCCATGGCTTTTGCCGCATAGACCTGATTTGCCGCTCCCCCGGTTACAGGCTCACGGGTCATCATCGTGGAAGATGCTTCGGACAGGGAAACCTGCCCGGCAAGGAGCGGCGCAAGGCCGATG
>JAQWDG010000034.1:0-5445 GCA_028705545.1 Methanoregula sp.
CTACCAGTTCGTCCTTAAACGCGGTATCGGTGAGCGCCCCGACGCTCATGATCACCAGGTCTTTCTTGTGCATGAGCACTTCCCGTGCATGCTCCCGCGCGGCAGCCACCGATGCCGCTTCTACGACGATATCCACATCTGCCGCTACAAACTCCGAAAAATCTTCGCAGGCGCGTGCATGGCAGGTACCGGCAAGTTCCCGGGCCCGCTCCGGAACCCTGTCGTAAACGGCCGCGATCACAAATCCTTCCGCGTGCTGTGCAAGGATGTGCCCGATATTGCCGCATCCCAGCAGCCCGATGCGTAACATGGTGATCAGGTTATCGGTACCATAGATTAATGGTTATCCACAAAAGGCCCCGTGGGACAGCCGGGAACCGCCTTACCGATCTTTAACTGCTTTTGTTTCCCAGAAGATAGTGAAACGATCATGGAAGCCCCCCGGCCCGGGAAAACCCCGACAGATCCGGAACGCATTTTTGCGCCATTAGCGGGAAAGCGGGTGTATATCGAGACCTACGGGTGCGCATACAATTTCGGGGATACGGCAAACCTCGTCGAAGTGCTTCGCCACAGGGGAAGTAGTATTGTCGGATCTCCCGATGAGGCCGAAGCGGTGATCGTCAATACCTGCACGGTTGTCGGCCCGACCGAGCGCCGCATGCTCCGGCGCCTCTCCCTCCTGCGGGACCGGGAACTCTACGTTACCGGCTGCATGCCGCTTGTCCAGCGCGAAGCGATCTTTTCCGTATGCTCTCCCGTTGTGATCCCCCCCGATGCGATCCGCGAGGCTTACCTCTCCGTCCGGACCGTCGCTCCCGGGGGGATCGGGATTGTCCAGGTGGCGCTCGGATGCCTCGGCCACTGCACCTACTGTATCACGCGCAGGGCCCGGGGTCCGCTTGTCAGTTTCCCCGAAAGCGAGATCGTGGAAAAGACCCGGGCCTTTGTCGCCGCGGGTGCCTGCGAGATCCAGCTGACCGCGCAGGATGTCAGTGCCTATGGCTGCGATACCGGCACATCCCTGCCGGTGCTCCTTTCTGCGGTCAGCAGCATCCCCGGGAACTACCGGATCCGGGCCGGAATGATGAACCCGGCGACCGTGCTCCCGGTCCTCGACGACCTTGTGGATGCATTTGCCAGTGATCGGATGTTCCGGTTCCTGCATATCCCGGTCCAGTCCGGATCGGACCGTATTCTCGAAAAGATGGGGCGGGGCTATACCGTGGAGGAGTTCGAAGATATTGTCGCGGCGTTCCGCGCACGGTATCCGGATATCAGTATCGCAACCGATTTCATCGTCGGTTTTCCCGGGGAAACAAACGAGGATTTTTCCCAATCCCTTGCCCTTATCGGGAGGATCCGGCCCGCAAAAGTCAACGTTACGCGGTACTCGAAGCGCCCCTTCACCGGGCCGTTTCCCGAGAAGGACTTCCCCGATTCGGTCAAGAAAGACCGGTCCCGGGCCTTAAATGCGTATGCAGAAGAGCAGTATTCCCTGACCAACCAGCCCCTGGTGGGGACAACGGTCTCCTGCATGGTAACCGAGAAGCTCCGGCCGGGCTCGGTTATGGCCCGGACGGATACCTATACCGGGGTTGTCATCGGCGAAGACCTGTCGGTCGGGTCGCATCATGCAGTCGTCCTCACCCGGGACCGGAAATATTTCTTTATGGGTCGGAGGGTGCGGGATATACCGCATGACGAATGATTTATAGCATAACCAGCACCTATTCTTGTTTTACGCCAGAATAACGAGGAGATACCAGATGGACGAGATCGAGACCGGCTTTACCCGGATCATGGAAAAGATCGAAGAGATGAAAAAGAAGGACGCGCCGCTTGCAGAGACTGTCAGGAAACATGATGCGGAACTGCTGGGGCGCCTGGCCGTCATGGCAAAGCCCGTAGTCGAGTCTGTCGGGCTTGACCTGCTCATGAGCGGCAAACAGGACACAAAAAACGAGCTCTACGATACCCGGTATTATCCCGATAAGATGATCATCCTCGGAAAGGCGGAACCCGCGGCGTTCCGGCCCGACGACCCCTCAAAGAAGATCTCCGACCAGTTCTGTATCCTCTCCGGCCAGGGCCGGTTTTTCGAACTGATGTACAGCAGCGACGGCTTTTTCACGGACTCGTATCTCAATCCCATCGACCCGAAGACCGCTCTTGACGAATACGGGTATGATATCCTGTTCATGCTGTATAAGGCGGTGCGCGATTACTCCGAGGCAGAAAAGGATCTCATCGATGCGCTCGAAAAAGTGATTGCCTATATCTTTGCAGCCCCGGTTGCCGCAAAATAACTTTTTTTATTTCCATTTAAAGAGGGGAAACATCGGTTTTAGCAGGTCGTCCCCGTTTTTCCCGAGCGCAGACAGGGGAAATGTCCGGCTTGTCTGTGGGCCGTCGGTCTTCGCGTGAAACGAAACGACTGCTTTTGCCTCATCGATCATCCGGGGAAGCGGATAATCGTATACGGCATCGGCCGCGAGTTCGGGCAGATCGAATTCGATATCGAGCGGGACAACAGCGACATGGATCGCGTATGCCGGTGCATTGCCCTCGTTTTTTACCCGGATCTTCTTTGCATCGTCCCCGAGCTCTATCGTAATCTCCGGGAGCACCCGGGAATCTTCCATGATCAGCGCCGACATGGCAAGGGCTGCAAGGATAATTGCGCCGGTGGCACCGAGGTAGACGTTAATAAAGAAGAGGATGACGCAGCAGACGGCACCGATGGCAAGAAGGATGATATGCTTTTTCTCCATGCCCTCCTGTAGGACAAAAGACTATTTTAAAATGTTTAAAAGAAGCGAGTGGGCCCGATGCGATTCGAACGCATGACCTCCCGGTTATCAGCCGGGCGCACCACCGGGCTATGCTACGGGCCCAAAAGGATTGCCTTGAAATTTACCTTATTAGATATTCCATTGGAGTTTTTATAGGTTTGTGAATGTCGTCGCGGGCGCAGATCGCGACAGGATAATGCTATACGGCGCGGCGATTAAAAAATACATGTTTTAGAGGATCAGGGATCATGGAACGGCAGTATCTTCTCGGGAACGAGGCCATCGCCCACGCGTGCCTCGAATCGGGCATCGGTTTTGTCAGCGGGTATCCCGGAACCCCGTCATCGGAGGTTGTCGATGTGCTCCGTGCACAAAAAGACCCCGCGTATCACGTGGAATGGTCGGTCAACGAAAAAGTTGCGCTTGAAAATGCGCTTGCCGCCGCATGGTGCGGGCTCCGTGCCATCTGCACCATGAAGCATGTGGGCCTCAATGTTGCCGCCGACCCGCTCATGACCAGTGCCTATACCGGTGTCACGGGAGGATTTGTGATCCTGAGCGCCGACGACCCGTTCGCGCACAGCTCCCAGAACGAGCAGGACACCCGCTACTATGCCCACTTTGCCCGGCTCCCCTGCCTCGATCCCGCGGGCGTGCAGGAAGCGCACGACATGATCCCTGCCGCGTTTGCGATCTCCGAGGAATTCAGCCTGCCGGTGCTTTTCCGCCCCACGACCAGGATCTGCCATTCGAAGGGTGATGTGGGCCTCGGTGCAGTCGTTCCCAACACCCGGAAAGGTGAGTTCCACAAGGACCCCCGGCAGTACGTGGTGATCCCCGCCCATACCCGGGTCCTCCACAAAAAACTCAACGAGAAGCAGCCTGCATTGAAAAAGCGCCTCGTGGAACTGGGATTGAACCATGCCACCGTCGCGGGAAAGACCGCGGTGATTGCAAGCGGGATCGGTGCCTCGTATGTGCAGGAACTCCTGCCCGCGGGAGTCTCCTTCATGAAGATCGGGGCATATCCGATCGATGAGGAATGGCTCGGGGAGTTCGCCAAAAAGCACGAGAAGATCCTTGTGATCGAGGAGCTCGCCCCTGTTGTCGAGGAAGCAGTCCGGCAGGTTGCGGGTTGCGTGCCGGTCTTTGGGAAGATCAACGGGTATGCGCCCTACGAAGGCGAGCTCAACCCGGCCATCGTTGCCGCCGTGATGGTAAAGGCCGGGTTCCTGAAGGAAAACCCGTTTGCCGCAAAAGAAGCCGTCCCGAACCTTCCTCCCCGACCGCCGATCCTCTGCGCCGGCTGCCACCACCGGGCCGCGTTCTATGCAATGAAGAAGGTCTTTAAGGAATCCGCAGTCTACCCGAGCGATATCGGGTGTTATACGCTCGGCCTCCAGCTCGGGGCCGTAGATACCACGATCTGCATGGGGGCCTCGATCACGGTCGGGAGCGGGCTTGCCCATGCCGATGCAACGCATGAGGTGGTCTGCACTATCGGCGATTCGACATTCCTGCACACGGGCGTACAGGGTCTTATGAACGCGGTATACAACGGTGCGAACATGACCGTGGTAATCCTCGACAACCGGATCACGGCGATGACCGGCCACCAGCCCAACCCGAACACCGGCCTGACCGCAACGGGTGTCGAGACACCCCCGGTCTCCCTTGATGCCCTCTGCCGTGCCTGCGGGGCAACGTTTGTCGAAACGGTAGACCCCTACGATATGACCGGTATGCTCCGGGTGCTTGAAGCAGCGAAGGCGAAAAAGGGTGTCAAGGTGATCATAGCAAAGCAGATGTGCGTGATCGTGGCGCGCCGCGCCGGTGTCAAACGCGGCCGGTATGCGGTCAATACGGACCTCTGCACCGGTTGCGGCACCTGCGTCCGGTTCGGCTGCCCGGCGATCGAGTTCGTGGATGAAAAAGCGCGGATCAACGATCTGTGCAGCGGATGTGCGGTCTGCGCCCGGATCTGTCCTGCCGGGGCGATAGCACGGGAGGGACGGAAATGAAGAAGAGCTTCGATATCCTTATTGTCGGGATCGGTGGGCAGGGTACCATCCTTGCCTCAAACATCCTCGGGGAAGCCTGCCTCCTTGAGGGCCGGCACGTGAAGGGTGCCGAGACCCATGGCATGGCCCAGCGCGGCGGCTCGGTCGAGACCCATATCAGGATCGACGGCGAGTTCGGCCCGCTGATCGTGCCCGGTACCGCAGATCTCCTCGTCTCATTTGACCTGCTCGAAGCGCTGCGGTATTCCCATTACCTTAAGGAGGGCGGGAAGATGGTGGTCAACCATCACATGGTCCTCCCGACGTCGGTCTTCACCCAGAAGATCCCGGCCCCGAAGGAAGAGGAGATCGCGGCACAGCTGGCACGGTTTACACCCTGCCTTATCGATGCAGACCGGATTGCCGTTGAAGCGGGGAGCGCCCTTGCACAGAACGTGGTGATCCTTGGCGCGGCCTCGTGGTCGATCCCCCTGAAGGCCGAATCCCTGCAGGAAGCGGTCAAAAAACTCGTCCCGCCAAAGACAGTCGCGGTCAATGTAAAAGCCTTCGAGCTGGGCCGGGCGGCCGGCAGGTCATAAACAGGCGCGCCGGGCCGGTTCCGGAGAATCACGCTATATACCCGGGATTGC
>JAQWDG010000034.1:5545-12568 GCA_028705545.1 Methanoregula sp.
GGCCACTGCTACAGACCAAAAAGGGGAATCACCGCAGGAACTGCGCAAAACAACAATACGCTGAGGGGGGGAATTGAACCCCCGAGGCACTTTCGCACCACAGGCTTTCCAGGCCTGCGCCCTACCGCTAGACTACCTCAGCAAAAAGTGTATCCCATGTATTTGCCGGATATATTTTTTAATCCTATCCTTTCGCGGGGGCGGGAACGGCTTTTTGCCGACAATGTTTTTTCCAGCCCTGCGGGTAGGTGCCGGGCGCCATGAATACCGTTGTCATGGCGATAAAGAGACCGGTCGCGCCGGGTTTCCAGCCGGCTGACGGGGCAAGCGCCCTCCCGAGGCCGACGAACTCCGTTTTTTCCGTGAGAACAGCGACGATCTGATCCTTCCTGAACTCGTCGCAGCGGAGCACCCCGACACCGGCAAGGGCCGCGCCGTGACAGAGCGCATCGACCGCGGTATCGCGCACAACCACCGCTGGCAGGTCGGGGACGGCCGCATCGACAGAAACGATCATGGATTCAAGGGTCCGGCGGTCTCCTGCATCCGCCGCAGCGCACGCGTCCTGGAGATCGTGGAGCGTATGCATGACGCTCTCGCCAAATGCCCCCGACCGGGTCCGGCGCAGCTCCTGCATGTGCGCACCCGTCCCGAGCGCGAGGCCCATATGGTGGCAGAGGGAGCGGATGTAGGTGCCCGCATCGCATTCGACTTTGAAAAGCACGAGCCGGCCATCTACCCCGAGGATCTCCAGTTTTTTGATGGTGCGGATGCGTAACAGGCGCTTGACCGCGCTCCTCCGGGGCGGGCGCTGGTAGATCCGGCCGGTAAATTCCGCAGCAATCTCATCGATCCGCTTCCGGTCCACCTCCTTGTGGAGCCGCATCAGGCAGATGTATTCCTTGTCGTGTTTTAAGAGCAGCGGGGCGAGGCGCACGGCGTTCCCGAGCATCACTAAGAGGATTCCCGAGACCTGCGGGTCGAGCGTGCCCGCATGGCCCACCTGGCAGCCGAGCATCCTTCCCACCCAGGCGGCAACCTCGTGGCTGGATGGCCCCCGGGTCTTGTCGATCACGACAATGCCGGCCCCGTGCCAGAGCGGCACAGCTCGCGATCCCTCTGTCTGATCCGGTATTTCGGGCATCGTCATCGTACTATCCGTGTCTTTCCCCGGTATTCGTTGAGCGCCGCAAGCGTTCCTTCGAGCGACCCGTCCCCCACGATATCGGGGAACGTTCCCCCGCACCGCATTGCGTCTGCGGTGATCTCGCCGATGGCCATCACCAGCAGGTCGCACCGGGGCGTCCAGACCGCTTTTTTATACGACATCGCACTCGTGAAGAGGATGGCATCCGCCCCGCTGATATCGAGCGGCTCGTTTGTGGACGCGAGCCGGTAACAGCGGAATTCCTTGGCAATGCCGCCAGCTGATTCGATAGCGCGGATGAGGGGGGCGTTCGGGACATCGGCGCGGGGCAGGCCGATCGTCTTTCCCTTTATCCATTCCCCGAGGTACGGGACAAAATCCCGCGAGTAGAAACCGGGCAGGGTCTCGGCTGCGATTCCGCACCGTTCAAGCTCCCGTGCCGTCTCGGGGCCGATCGCGATCACTCTCGGGGGGTTTACGAGGAGCGGTGCCACGATCTTTGCGGGAAGGGCGCTCGTGAAAAAGATGCAGTCGAACTCGCCGTTTTTCGTTGCCGCTATAAACGCGTCAACCACACCTTTCTCTATCTCGGAACGAAGCGGGTGGACGCTGTAGCAGGCATGGCCGAACGCTGCGCACCGTGCCGCATCCCGTTCTTCTTTCCCTGAAAGGCGCGTGACTGCGATCTTCATTGGTGGATTTTTCACCCCCGGATATTAAGAGGATATGCATTTCGGTTGATTTATGTCCATTCTCCTGTACATTCTGATATGATCGAGATCGCAATCGGGGTGCTTTTCGGGGTTCTCCTCGGCACCGCGAGCGGTCTTATTCCCGGCGTCCACGCGAACACGCTCGCGGGGATCCTGCTCGGTGCGCAGGCCCTCCTCCTTGCCGTGCTCGGGCCGCTTGCACTTGCCGGAACCCTCTTTGCCGCCCTGATCACGCACACCTTTGTCGAGTGCGTCCCTTCAACCTTTCTTGGCATTCCCGATGCGGACACATCTCTTTCGGTTCTTCCGGCCCACGCACTCTGCCTGGAAGGAAACGGCGAGGAGGCAGTAAGGATCGCTGCCCTCGGGAGTGCCTGCGCGATTATCATTGCAGTCCCGCTCTCGGTCCTCTGTTTTGTTTTCCTGCCCGCCCTCCAGCCGTACTTCGACTGGGGCATCGGCATCCTGATCGTTGCCGTCATCGGGTACATGATCGTCATGAGCGAATCGCCCGGGTGGGCGCTTGCAATCTTTGCTGTATCGGGCCTGCTTGGTACATTTGCAATGCGGTACGACTTCCTCTGCTGGCACACCCTCGGGGGCACAACCGCGGTACTCATGCCGCTCCTTGCCGGCCTCTTTGGGATCTCTGTCCTGCTCGTTGCCGCGCAGGGCAGGCTGCCCGTCCAGCAGTTCCGCGGCCTCCGGGTGGAAAACAAGACCGTTGTGAAGAGTTCGGTGCTCGGCACCCTTGCCGGCATCGCGGTCGGGTGGCTGCCGGGGCTTTCGACCGCCACTGCAAACGGGGCCCTTGCCTCGGTGATCGGGTACGAGAAGGACCGCCGGGCCTACATCCTTGCCACGAGCGCGGCAAACACCGCAAATGCGTTCATCGGGCTTGCCGCGCTCTATGCGCTTTCGAGGACAAGAAACGGCGTGATGGTCGCGCTCGCGGAGCTGCCGCTCCCCTCCATGAGCGAACTTGTGGTCATCGGCGTCCTTGCAGCCTGCCTTGCCTATATCATCACCGTCTCCCTCTCCCGCTCTGCCGGGCGGCTCAACGGGATCAATGGTACGATGCTCAACCGGGCGGTGATCCTCTTTGTCGTGGGCCTGTGCATTCTTCTTACCGGTCCGTTCGGGATCTTCATCCTGGTCCTTGCCACGCTCCTCGGTCTCGTGCCCCACATTATCAATGTCTCACGGGTCTACTGCATGGGCGCCATCATGGTGCCGGTCATCCTGTATTCCTTTGGCGTTGCATGGATCTGATCTCCGGGTGCACATCCTCCCCTTGCGGGCTACCTTTTTTTTAGCCGTGCGCCCCACATCTGTACCATGCAGTCCTGCTGGTTCGGCGACATTGACGGGGGGAAATGCACCCCGTTTACCGGTGACGCCGCTGCGTATGCCCGCCGCGTAAAGGAAAGCCGGGTCAGCATGGACAATTTTGTCCCGCTGGATTGGGAGAGGGCAGTAGCCTGCGGGGTCTGCCGCGACCGTGCGGAATACCTGTCCCTCCTCCAGAAAATCTGTATTGCAGGATCGGAGCAGGGCATCCGGGAGCGGTACGCATCGGGCGATGTCGAGCTGCTCCAGATGGTGCGGACTCTCGACGAGATGGACACGGTGACAAACCTTCTCTCGGAACGGGTTGCCGACTGGTACCAGATCCGGCACCCCTCGTTCTCCCGCAAGTACCGCAGGACACCGGCGCACGTGCTTGTCCGTTCTATTGCGGAACGGAGCCGTGAGCGCGGCGGGGGCGGTGCGCTCAACCGGGTTGCACAGGAAATTGCGGGCCTCGCCGAAGCCCGGACTGCGCTTGCAAAGGAGGTCTCGGCCCGGGCATGCGGGGTGATGCCCAACACGAGCGAGCTCATCGGGGGTCTTGTTGCAGCCCGGCTTCTCTCCTGTGCGGGTGGTTTAAAGGAACTCTCACGTCTCCCGGGGAGCGCCATCCAGGTGCTCGGGGCCCGGACCGCCCTCTTTGCGCACATCCGGACTCATGCTCCCGCCCCAAAACACGGGATCATCTTCCAGCACCGGCGGGTACACAACGCCCCGCGTGAAGTGAGGGGAAAGGTTGCCCGGGTGCTTGCCGCAAAGCTTGCGATTGCTGCCCGGATCGATTACTACCGGGGCCGGGCGGAACCGGCATTCCTTGAAGAGGCGCAGGCCCGTATCGACCGGGCGGGAACACCTGACACCGGTGGGGAAGGAGGCAGCCAGCCATGATCCGGATCGGGGATGTGCTCGTCTCGAAAGGCGAAGGAGGAGTCTACAGCGAGAGGATGCTGGACGGGTACCGGGTCTGGGACCCGTACCGGAGCAAGCTTGCGGCCCTGTACCTTCTGGGAAAAGGCATCGAACTTGTCCCGGGTATGAAGGTCCTTTATCTCGGGGCTGCGAACGGGACCACGGTTTCCCATGTTGCCGATTACACGGAAGTTGTCTACGCCGTCGAGTTCGCCCCGCGCCCCATGCAGGACCTGCTCGAAGTGGCCCGCCGGCGCAAGAACGTGATGCCGATCCTTGCCGATGCATCCTGCCCGGAGCAGTACGCAATGCTTGTGGAGGCAGTCGACCTCCTCTACCAGGATGTCGCCCAGCCGGACCAGGCCGCGATCGCGCTCAGGAACTGCATATTCCTGAAAAAAGGCGGGCACCTCGTCCTCATGCTTAAGACCCGGAGCGTGGATATCAGGAAAGAGCCGGCCGAAGTCTTCCGGGACACGCTCGATATCCTCATCTCTGCCGGTCTCACAATAGTTGAGAGTACATGGCTTGCCCCCTACCACCAGGACCACGCGGCCATTATCTGTGAAAAATAACCTTCCGGTATCCTTATGCCATCCGATATGCGTGTTTATTCTGCCGGTCCCCTGACCCTCATCGCACTGCTGGTCATCATCGGGCTTGTTGTCATCGTTGTACCGTTACTGTTCCTGGGCCTTGTGGGCAGTGCGTTCACAAACCTTGTCGGCCTGTCGTGGATTACCGCGACTGCCCTTGTTATCCTGATCCTTATTTGCAGCCTTGTGAACATCCCGGTCTGGAAGGTCCGCAAGGAAACGATCCGGATGCCGCATGGCGAAGCGGGGCAGTTCCCTGACGCGTTTACCCCCACCGAAGTTGGCGGAATGTGGGAGACTTCGATTGCGGTGAATCTTGGCGGGGCAATCATCCCTGCAGCTATGGCCGGCTGGCTGCTGTACCGTGCTTCCTCCGTCATGGCAGGGGAGACGCTGTATCTCCAGGTGGCGGCAGCAATCCTGGTTGTTGCTGCGATAGCCTACGTAACGACCCGGCCGGTACTGGGACTGGGGCTCCGTGTCCCCCTGTTTGTCCCGGGCCTCACGGCTCTTCTCTGCGGTATCCTGTTTGCGCAGGGACTTGGGCTCACTGCGGGGGTTATTGCATTTGTGAGCGCTGTCTTTGGCATCCTGCTGGGTGCCAATCTCGCCCACCTGCCCCATGTGGGCGATCTCGAAGTGCCGCAGGTCAGCATTGGCGGGGCAGGGACGTTCGGCGCGGTCTTTATCGGATGTATCCTGTCGGCCATTATTGCATGAGATCGTGCCGGCACTTTTTTCGGTAGAGTCTGGTATTTTTGTGCGTGGAAATCCGGATTGTCGGATTTTTTTGGCGCGAAAGTTCCTGCGGCCCACAAATTTCCGGACGATCGCACCAAAACCCGGGAAAACACCCGTTTAATACCCACTTTACCGACGGAGAGTATGGTTCGGCATAAAATCCTGTACGACCGATCGGGCCCGGCACGCTCGCGCTGAAATTCCGGCTGCCCGGTTTTTTTCGGGTTGAAAGTTTACGGACGGAAAAATTTTCGGCTCGAAATTTGAAAAACCGGAAAATTTTTGGATTGAAAATTGAAAAATCCAAAAAAAGTTGGCGCGAAATCTGGAAAAAAAGGTGTTAGTCAGGTAACTAACTAACATTCACGTCGTAGACCTGCCACAATTCGATCTCCCGCGATCTGATATTTCGGGAATTTTTTCCGGTTTGAAAGTTGAAAATCCCAAAAAAATTCCGGTTGAAAGTTGGCCGGCTCAAAAATTTTTGAATTGTAATCTGAAAATTCCAAAAATTTTCATGCAGAAATTTTTTTCGCGGATCTTTTTTTGGCAAAAACCGGTACGGCCCGGAAATTTTTCCCGGATACGTTTGCCCGGCAACTTTGGTTATGTATACAGCAGAGACCTTGCGGTCTGCCAGAATCACACGAACAAAAGAGTAGCCCGGAGCAGATTCGAACTGCTGTCGCGAGATCCAGAGTCTCGCATGATTGACCGCTACACTACCGGGCTATATTGCCTCATACTTTTTGCCGCTGTTGCTTAATTAAAGTGACGGCTTTAGGCCAGTCATACGGTCTTTGCCCGGGGGCACCGGCCGCAGGCCCGGCAGACTTCCTGTACCGGCTGGATATATTCGCCCTTCCCGCAGAACGGCTCGATGTCGTTCATGTCCCGGAGATAGTAGATGTGCGGCACGAGCGAGATGTGGGTATAGGTCCCGCATGGTACTCCGAGCTTGTCCGCAATGGACTTCTGGAGCTGGACAAGGGCATACATGTTCGCCCCGGCTGCAGTGAGCATGTCGTTGCTGCGGAAGATCACCCGCATTGCAAGCTTCCCGTCACGGAGCACGCACTGCACGAGCTGGAGGCAGGGACAGTCGTTGAGTTTCTCATCGATAACCGGGTTCCAGGTGATGGCAATGGCCCGGCGGCTGACCGGGGACTGACGGAGTTTCTCTGCGATGTAGGCAATCTGGTCGACATGCACGGGTTCCCCGTTGACTGAGAGGCGTTCGCCCCAGTCAAAGAGCCGGCCGTGGTAATCGTATTCGAACGATGCCTTCGAACCATTGAGAAGGTCAGAAGCGTATTTCTCGACAAACTTCTGCTGGAACCGGGAGTGGGGGCTCACGAGAGGCCCGGCAAGCGGGGTATCCACCTGAAGAGCCACTTCCTCGAACTCCACGGTCGCTTCATCGTCTTCAGTCTGGAGGATCCATCCTTTTTCCAGGATCATCTTTACGACCAGTTCGTGTACCCGCCCGATTGCAGGAGCCCGGATCACTCTCATGAGACTAGGGTTGGTGCCGGAATAATATATGTGTTGCAATACGAGGTGGTGG
>JAQWDG010000264.1 GCA_028705545.1 Methanoregula sp.
CCGGTTTCCAGCCAAGATCGCGCCGGATCTTCTGGTTGCTCCCGATGATCCGGGGATTGTCGAGCGGGCGGATCTCTGTCTGTTCCTGGTGCACCCTGACCTTCAAGTCCTTAATCTCTGCAAGCAGGGTCACGATCTCATCGATGGTCCGGCCCTTCCCGCTACAGATGTTGTAGACTTCCCCGCGTTTACCTTTCAGGAGGAGAAGTGTATATGCAGCGACAACATCATGCACATCGACAAAATCGCGCACGATAGTCCCGTTCCCGATATGGATCACCGGTTCCTGGAGACCGTGGGCGATTTTGACAAACTGCTTCACGATTGCACTCACGACGAACCGGTCGCTCTGGCCCGGGCCGCAGTGGTTAAAGGATCGCGTGCAGCAGATGTCAAGGCCGTAGCCGTCCGCATAAATTTTTGCCAGCTGTTCCTGGGCGACACGGGCAACTGCATACGGATTTGCCGGATGCTGGGGACTCTCCTCAGTTAACGGCAGGTCTGCGGCAGAGACGACCCCGTACTGCTCCGAAGACCCAATTGAGAGTACACGCGCCCCGTTGTCGTTTTGCCGGACGGTATCGATAATATTTAAAAAAATATTTGTATTGTTCATGAACGAGAAAACCGGCGTCTTCCAGCTCTCCGCAACAGAACTCTGTGCGGCCATATGGAGAATATACTCCGGCTGGATCTCTTCGAGAAGCGACTTGATCCGCGGGATATCGAGCAGATCCGCCTGGTGGAAATGATGGCCGTTGAGTATTCCCGGTGCAGACGGGACAAAATCCCACGCGGGTTTTGAGCGGCTGATACCGTGGATCTCAAACTCGTTTTTGTGGTTTGCCAGGTAGGAGACTATATGTCCTCCGACAAAACCGCTGATGCCGGTGATCAAGAGTCGTTTCATGCGTATTTCCTTTTGCTTCCTGAACGAGTAACGGATAAGGAAACCACTGACACGTTTTTAATAAAAACCGTCAGGTCTCTCTGTACCGTATATATTCGCCATTGAACTCACATGAATATTCTTGTCACCTGCCCACATCTGCCCGGTGGATTTCCCCATGGATTTATTGATGGTAAATGTCCATTATGTTCATACATCTTATAAAATTCCAAAGGATTAACTATGGAGTCTCATCCTTCAAAAGAGTCTGTGCCTGAAATCTCGGTCATCCTCCCCGCGCTGGACGAAGAGCAGACCATCGGCGAATGCATTCGTAAGATCCAGTCCGTGTTCCGAGACAATGCCATCAGCGGTGAGATCATCGTCGCGGACTCATCAACCGACAAAACCCGGGAAATTGCATCCTCACTCGGCGCCCGCGTTATCCGGCCGGAGATGAGCGGATACGGTAACGCATACCTTGCCGGCTTTGCCGCAGCCCGGGGTCGGTACATCGTGATGGGGGATGCGGATAACACCTACGATTTTTACGATATCCCCCGCCTGGTTGCCCCGCTTAAAGGAGGCGCAGATTTTGTTATCGGTTCCCGGTTCAAGGGGACCATCCATAAAGGATCGATGACCGGCCTCCACCGGTATATCGGTAATCCCCTCCTTACCTGGATGCTTAATTTTATCTTCCACACGCAGTTCTCCGACACCCACAGCGGTTTTCGTGCGATCACCCGGGAGGCGCTTGACCGGCTGCCGTTAAAAACCGGCGGTATGGAATTTGCATCAGAAATGTTGGTGATGGCCTCAAAAGAGCGTTTAAAGATCGCCGAGGTTCCCATTGATTATTACCCCCGAAAGACTCCCTCAAAACTCCACAGTTTTGCCGATGGCTGGCGCCACATCCGGTTCGTTCTCCTGATGAAACCCCTGCCTTTTGTGGCAATCCCGGGTTTCCTGTTCTTTGTGGTCGGTCTGCTGCTGATGGGATTTTTTGCCCTGCAGGGAGATGTCGAATCCTCACACCTGCACACGTTCATCCTTGGCGCCATCCTTGTCATGGGCGGCATGCAGGTGATCCTCACGGGATTTTTAATGAAAACCTACTCTGTCGTCCACGGGTACGAGAACAAGGCGGGGATCATTGTCGGCCTGATGCAGTACAGCAACCTGGAAAAATTCCTCGTGCTGGGCGCCGCGCTCTTTGTTGCCGGTGTGATCTTCGGTCTCAACATTCTTGTCAGGTGGGTTGCTGTCGGGTTTGGGTTCCTCTCGGAGATTTCGACCGCCATCATGGCCCTTGTCCTGATCGTAAGCGGCATCCAGATCTTCCTCTTTGCCGTCTTCCAGAGTATGATGCTCTTAAACGAGAACAACGGCCATGCCTGAACAGAACCGCATGAAGATCGCGTTTGTCTACGATGTCATCTACCCGTACGTCAAAGGCGGCGTGGAAAAACGCGTCTGGGAAGTCGCCGTCCGACTGGCAGTACGCGGCCACGAAGTCCATATCTTCGGGATGAAATACTGGGCGGGAGCCGACACTCTCGTCCGCGACGGCGTAATCCTGCACGGTGTCTGCCCGGCGCGTTCCCTCTACGCGAACGGAAAACGGACCGTGGGAGAGGCGCTCCGTTTTGCAATCTCACTTATCCCCGCGCTCTTAAAAGAACGGTTTGACATAATCGACTGCCAGCAGTTTCCTTATTTCCCGTGTCTTTCCGTAAAATCAGTCTGCTTTCTAAGAAAGATCCCCCTTGTCATAACCTGGCACGAAGTCTGGGGGGATTACTGGTATACCTATATGGGAAGGACGGGCCTTTTTGGGAAGTATATCGAGCGCATGGTCTCGCGGCTGACCCCTCATGCCATCGCGGTATCCGCGACAACAGCTGGGCAGCTTGAAAAGATCCGGCCCCGAACCAGAGCCGTTGTTATCCCAAACGGCATCGATCTCCGTGAGATTGCAGCAATTTTCCCTGTGCAACATCAGTCCGATCTCCTTTTTGCCGGCCGTTTGATCAGGGAAAAGCATGCAGACCTTCTCATCGATTCGTTCAGGATTCTCTTAAAAGATCACCCGGAGCTTTCGCTGCTCATAATCGGGGAAGGGCCCGAGG
>JAQWDG010000035.1 GCA_028705545.1 Methanoregula sp.
TTTTTTGGCCCTGTGCAGAGGGGCGACCCCCCGAAAGATCCTCCGCCCAAACAGGCCCAAATACGCTTGGTCCCTGATGGTCTGTATCCGTCGTGATTTTTATCGTATCCCCCAAAAACCCGCTTGGATTTTCGCGAAACTGACTTGTTTTCCGGGAAAAAACAGGTAAACGGAGCCCAAAATGGGGAGATTTGGGAGGTACTCCCCGGGGAGTTCGCGGTATAGGGTATTTCCGAGATGGGGATCACCTCACGGTGACGGGCACCTCTCCCGGGTATAGCCATCATCAGGTACCTCCCGGCAGTTTCCCGTTCCTGTCGATCTCAAAAAGTCCGGTATTTTCGATGCGGAAGAACCGCAGGGTCCCGTACTGCCCGACAACCCAGAGCTCCCGGGACCGGCCCGCTGCGTCCGGGACGAGCCGGAGCCGGCCGAGCGGTTCGGCATACTGTTCTGCAATCTCCGGCACCGGACAGTGGAGGCGCCGGCCCGGCCTTACCCGGACAAGCGTTGTCCGCGAGGTTTCGCAGATTACAAAGTCGCAGGTGCTTTCCCTCCCGGGTGTGCAGCAGGCAACCAGCCCGCGGGCCCGGGCAACGGGCAGGGCGGTATCAATGGATTTTTGCGGGACCGGCCCCCGGGTCATGGGCCCTCATCCCTGCTATCAGCCTGCTGCGGCCTGGCGTTCTTCCTCCGGCGTACCAGTTTTCGAAATTTCTCAAGGCCGGGAGCCAGGGGGATATCGTGGAGTGCGGTCACCCGGTCCGCAAGGGGAAACGGCTGTTCGTCCGGGATATGCCGCCTTCCCCATTCCAGCTCTTCGTTTTCCTGCCCGGGCCCGGCTGCGTAACCTCTCTTTTCCGGTAAACTTTTCATACGATCACCTCGTTGATCCTGTTTTTCGGAAATGCCGCAGCCAGAAGAAACGATGAGACCGAAACGGCCGATACTTTTCCCCGCGAACAAGCCGAAAAAACAATCCCCCGGATCGTCTTTTTCCTGTTGCAGCGGGTGACCGAACCGTACGGTTCTCATCCCCGTGTGTTCTGGTTCCGGCATTCCGGCGGGAGTCCGCGTGGATTTTTTTTTCGTGTCTCCCTTCTTTGTCCGGATTGCGTTTCCGTGATTTTGTCAGCCGGGCCCTGGTGACGTACCCGTATGGGATTTAATGGGGGATGTGCTTTGATTATGAAACGAATTTTGGCAAAAACCGGAAGAGAAAAAAAGAGAAATCAGGAATCCGGGCTGTTTGAAGACTTCTTTTGGAGGAACAAAAATGTTCCTGAACTACCGGAGACCGGCGTATCCTTTACGGGTACACCACGACCGATTCATTCGTCCCGCTCACGTACTTCGCCGCGTACTCGTCCCGCATCGCTTTCGGGTGCAGGTCGCGGAAGGTGTCCGGGTGGAGAAGCCGGGCCGTGTATACGAGGCCGATGTAGGCCCGGGGGCCGTACTGGAGATCGTTTGCAAACGCGTACACCCGGTTGTTCTGGACGGCGGGGATAGTGTTCCAGCCGGTCCGGTTCTTTAATGATGTAACGATATCGGAGAGCGCCCGGGTATCCGAGGATGAGACAACCTTCATAATATACTGCGGCTGCTGCGAGACGACCCACTCGGGACTCACCTTCATGGACGAGGTCATCGTGTCGCCTGCGATATTGCGCCCGCCGGCTGCAACGAGCATCTCGTTTGAACCGGACCCGCTCGCTGCCGCGGTGTAATCTGTGTAGGACTCGAAGTACACACTCGGGTAATCCTGCCGTGGGATGGTCTTTACCCGGGTGTCAACCTCTGCGACCGTATCCTCGACCATCCGTGCATAGACTTCAGCCGCGTTTTCCCGCCCGGTCAACGCCCCGATCGCCCGGGCATCGGCCGGGAGCGTGGCGAGCCTGTAGCAGTCAAGCGAGATGACTGTGATGTTTGCGGCCACCAGCTGGTCGAGGTTCTTTGGTTTGTAACTGGAATACGCGATCACGGCATCCGGGTGGAGAGCGAGGATCTGCTCGACGTTTGGGGTCTGCCAGTTGCCGATGCTCGTTGCGTTCGGGATCTTGTCCATGATGTATGGAACCGACAGCGTCGAGTCGGTCACGCCCACGATCCTGTCCCCGGCACCGAGTGCGATTACCATCTCGGCTGCGTTTGCATTTGCGACAATCAGCCGTTCGGGCCGGCAGGGAAACGTAGTGGATGTCCCGTCAGTCTGGGTGATCGTGACCGATGTGCAGCCGGCCTGTGTTGCGGTTGTATTTACCGTTGGCGCAGCGGATGTGGCGGTGACGGCAGGTAGTACCGCCGATCCCTCCTGCGTCCCGGTTCCCATCAGCATAACGGCCCCTGCGGCAGCGCAGCAGAGGAGAATGATTCCTGCGATTATGACCGTCCTGTCCATGAATTCACCTCAAAAGAAAATTTTTGTCCGGAGATTGTGTTCCTCATACCGTCACCCGCCGGAACATCTGCATGCAGATCGCGATCACGATCCCGCCAAGAAGGGCAAGGAGCCCGATCTGGATAAGGGGGATGGTCCCGGTCTCGGCTGCCCGTACCGCATCGATCGCATAACTCAGGGGATTGAAATGTGCGATAGTACTCAGCCAGCCCGGCATCACATCGTAGGGCATGAGTGCGCTCGAAGTGAAAAAAAGCGGCATCGAGATCATCGTGTTGAATGCCGAGTACGAGTCGTGGTCGCCGAGATAGAGCGCGATCGTGGTCGCACAGGCCGACATTAAAAAACCAAAGAGCAGGAGGATCAGGTAGATCATCCCGTACTGGGCCAGAGGCAGGATGGTCGCGCCGATCAAAATACCGATCACCAGAATGATCGTTGCCTGGATAGCGCCCCGGATCGTGATAAAGAGGATCTTCCCGAAAAGGATGCTCTCCCGGGGCGTGGGCAGGGCAAGGAACTTGTTTAAAAATCCCAAAATCTTGTCGAACATCAACAGCGTCCCGCCGTTGAGCGATGACGAGAGCATAGTCATGACAAGAATCCCCGGCACGATGAAATCGAGGTAGTTGCCTGTAAACGTGACCGGCAGGGCAAGGCCGACAAAGATCAGCCACGCTGCCGGCATGGCAAGCATCGACACGACCGAGACCGGGCTCCGCAGCCACTTGATCATATCGCGCGTGATGTACTCTTTTATGCCGTTCATTTCCGCCTCCGCAGCATAGTCCTGAACTGTTGGTAATCAAAGGCCCCGGCATCTTCTGCCGTCCCGACCGCGTGAAGGAAGACATCGTCGAGCGTTGGTTCGCGCATGGAAAGGGAGGTGACCGTGACGCCCTCGCCTTCGAGCGCCCGGGCGATTAGGGGCATTGCCTCGCGGCCGTTCTCTGCGGTAAACGTGATCTCGCTGCCCTGCTGGCCGACACATCGCACACCCTCAATGGTGACCGGGCCTTTTGGTATCACGGAGACCTGCGCTGTGACAACATCTTTTTCAAGCTCTGCCTTGAGTGCAGTGGGAGTTCCAAGCGCCGCGATCTTCCCATGGCTGATGATCCCGACCCGGTCGCAGAACCGGTCTGCTTCGTCCATGTAGTGCGTGGTGACAAAGATCGTCATCCCGTTCTTCCTGAGCTGCCGGATGTGCTCCCAGATCTTTTTCCTTGCTGCAACATCGAGGCCGATCGTGGGTTCGTCTAAGAAAAGGACCTCCGGCTCATGGACGAGCGCCTGCGCAAGTTCGAGCCGGCGCCGCATCCCGCCCGAGTAGGTCCGGATCAGGTCGTCGGCCCGGTCGGAGAGCTCCATGATCCCGAGCACTTCGTCGGTTTTATCTTTCGGGTTATTGATCCCGTAGAGCCTGGCAAAGAGGAGGACATTTTCACGCCCGGTCAGCTTGATGTCCACGGCCATGTCCTGCGGGACGTAACTGAGCCGTTTCCGTACGGCCTCGCCTTCACGCACGACATCGTGGCCGCAGATCGCAGCGCTCCCTTCCGTTGGACGGAGCAGGGTCGTGAGCATCATAACGGTCGTGGTCTTTCCCGAGCCGTTTGGCCCGAGAAGGGCGAAGATCTCGTTGTCCACCGAGAGCGTCAGATGGTTCACTGCGCAGAGCTTGTCGTAATACTTGGTAAGGTCGTGTGTTTCGATCGCGTTCATGCATGTCCCCCGTTAATCCGGATCTGGTCCCCGCTTGTGCCGTGCACGGACCTGTGCAAGGATCCCATCCATGGAATTTCCCCACGAGGCAATATCATCTTTTGTCATGACATCGACACCGCCTCCCTGGAAATCCCCTTCGCCTGCAAGGTCTTCCATCCACGATTCTATCTCAAGGTAATGTTCTTTGAGCGAATCGAGGACCTGTTCGTCCGCATCCCAGAGGCCTCTTTGTTCTGCTTCAAGGAGCCTGCGTGCGATCTCTTCGATAGCATACGGGTTGTTCTCTTCAAAGAACTGCCGCATCTCGTCGTTGTTCACAAAGGTTTCAGCAATGTCGTCAAAGATCCAGTCGTCCACTTCCCGGGTCGCGGCTTCCCAGCCGTACACCCGGGTGATCCGCTTCATCATGTCGGCTGCGCCCTTGTACCCGTGCTCCTTCATCCCGTCGATCCACTTCGGGTTCAACAGTTTTGTCCGGGCCACGCGCCGGATCTCGTCTGCCAGGTCCCGGACCTCGACATGCTCCGGCTCCCGGGTATCGCCGTAGTACGGTTTTACCTCGTTTCCCGAGTACTGTCGTGCAGCCGCAGTCATCCCTCCAAGCGTTCCGAAATAACAGCAGCAGCCCAGAAGGTCGTACTCATCGGACTGGACTTTGTTGAACGTGACACCAACTGTCGAGAGATTGTTCGCGAGCTGCGCATGGGCGGCTGCTCCCTGGGTGTCTTTCCCGTACGCGTATCCGTTCCATGCCACAAAGACATCCGCGAGATCGGCCTCGGTCTTCCAGGCACTTGCAAGCACCGCAAGGTTCACGCCGTTCCCGTAGGTTCCGGCTTTTGAGGAGAAGATACGGTACGTGGCCTCACGGAAGCTTACACCCTCGGTTTCCATCGCGGCAAGCGCATGTTTGCGCACGAAGTTCTTCTTCGGATCCTCGTCAAGCGCGGCAACGGCCCGGACCGCTTCGTCCACGAGCTCGTAACAGTTCGGGAAGTTGTCGCGGAGGATCCCGGACGAACGGACGGTCACATCAATTCGGGGCCGGCCGAGTTTTTCTAATGGCGTGATGGAAAACGATTTTACCTGACCGTTACTGAGCCAGACCGGTTCGACGCCAAGGAGCCGGAGGATCTCGGAGTACATCTCCCCGTCCGAGGACATGATGTCGCCGGCCATCCAGTAGAATGCGACATTCTCCGGGAGTTTTCCCTCTTCCCGGCGATACTTGTCGAGGAGCGCATCTGCAAGCCGGCCGCCCACGCGCCATGCGGCCCGGGTCGGTGCCTGGTACGGGTCGAGCGAGTAGAAGTTCCGGCCGGTCGGGAGCACCTCATCGTGGCCCCGGGTGATAAGACCCGATGGACCCGGCGGGATATATCTCCCGTCAAAGCCGGCAAGGAGGGAATCGATCTCTGTTGATTCGTCAAGCCTCCGCGAGATATCGAGGATGCGTTCGCGGAGCCGGTCGAAAGTTTCTGCCTGCCCGGGCTGCATTTCCCGGGAGAAAATTTTGTCCGCGGAAAGCGTTGAACCGTTTATTGCGGCCCGGACATATTGCCCGGCCATGCGGTCGATGGTCTCCAGAATGTCTGCGTACGACATACCCGTGCCATCATCGAACCGGTCCCGGTGTGCCAGGAGATCGGACAGGTCAAAGCCGAGTATCCGTGCAATTTCGCGGCGGATCGATCCCTCTCCCGAATCGAACCGGAGGATGGAGGAGATAAAATCGACCCGTTTTTCCCCGGCCGGGATCTCGCCGAAGATATGCATCCCGATGGCGATCCGGGTACTCTTTATTTTAGAGAGCTCCTCGTGGGCACGACCGACCATCTCCTCAAGCGGTGTGTCGTGCGAGAACGGCAGTTCCTTTTCGAGCCTGGCTGCGTGTACTGCATCCACGATCATATGCTGGAGGGCGTGTGCCCGGGCCGGGTCATTTTTTGCCGTCCCGTACTGCCCGAGCAGGCGTTCGAGTTCTTCGAGATCGCCATAGAGCCCGCTCTCCGCATGTACGGCCTGCATATAATCGCAGAGAACCGCGTATCCCCGGCGTTTCGCAATGGTGCCCTCCGGGGGGTTGTCCGCGTTATATACGTACAGAAACGGGGTAATGCCGGCAGCAACGTCCGGGAAACATTCCTCAGAGAGACCTACGCCTTTTCCCGGCAGGAACTCCAGGTTCCCGTGCGTTCCGACCTGCACGACCACATCGGCGCCAAAGATATTCTCGATCCAGTGGTAGGTTGCGAGGTACTGGTGTGTGGGCGGGCAGTCCGGGTCGTGAAGCATCTTGCAGACCGAACCGTCGCACCGTGCGCCAAAACACCCGCGCTTGGGCTGGACGTGCACGGTCGCGTTTCCAAGACAGAGTCCCGTGATGAGGATCTTTCCCTTGTGTACCATGCCCGCACCGGGAGGCTGGCCCCACGTTGAGCAGACTTTTTCCTGAACCCGGGGGGGCAGGGTCGTAAACCACGTGCCGTACGTGGCCGCGTCCATCTGCATAAGTGCCCCGCCTTTTGCCACGATATCGCCGGTTGTTGTCCACCGGAACTCCGAGACCGCTTTCTTTTCAAGGATCTGTTCTATGAGATCTTTTCCCGAGGCCGGGACCTCCACGCGGTAGCCGGCCTCTTTCATACGTGAAAGGATCCGGGCAACGCTTTCGAGCGAGTCGAGGTGGGTTGCTGCCCCGATATTGGCATCGGCATTCGCGCAGGGGTTGTTGTTGAGGATGAACGCGACCATACGGTCGGCAACCGGTTTTTGTGCAAGGCCAATCCATTTTTTCACCCGGGCTGCCACCTTATGGCAGCGTTCTTCGAGCGGTTCGCGGTTCTTCTCGCCATCCGCGCTGCTCGCCCCGGCACCGATGTACACCGGCTCGATTACTCCTTCGAATTCCGGCATCGCGACAGCCCAGCCCACATCGAGCGTGAGCCCGGCGGATTCGCGCCACTGCTCGATCGACTTATACGCGGAGATGACCGGGGAAAAAACCGGTATCTTTAAGCCCGAGAGCAGCCCGATACCCCTTTCGGCTGCGGTCTTCCCGTAATGGCCTCCTTCAGAGGAGGTGCCTAAAAGGAACGGAATGAGTTTTACGATGGCATCGACATCGGGTGTTTTGTTCGGCGCGAAATATTCCTGCACTACCTGCGCCATTCCTTTCGCGCCGAGTGTCTCGTCCCGGATCGAATACGTAAAGACCGGGATTACGTTCATCCCTTCGGATTCGAGTGCCCGGATCAGGGCATCTTCGATGGCACAGTTGGATGATGCCCACGAGACCCGGGAGAAGAGGATGCCTGCCCAGGGGCCATCACAGGTACGCGGGGCGTACCAGGTCCGGTACTCCGCAACAGTAGCAAACGCGTGCGGTGCATCCGGGTGGTATATTCCGTCCCACGGGACAGCGATCGGTGGTATTACCACCACATCCCGCCCCAGCACAGCCTTTTCGATATAGGCAAGAAGATTTTTAAAATTCTCATCGCCGTTGTTTGTAAGATATGTCTGGCAGGTGGCAACAACCGGCACCGGGACAGTCGAGAGGTTCCATGAGAGCGGGTCGGTACCGAGGCAGACGACCGGCACGGTTTTTCGTATATCTTCAATTTCCTTATCGAGGCGCTCCCAGAACATGTCGGACGTGTGGTACAGGAGCACGACATCGGCATCACGCATCGCGGACAGTGCCTCGTCAATCTTTTCCGGGTGATCTTCGAGAACCCGACACGGGTACAGGGATAACGTGCAGCCGGCCGCTGCCGCTGCACGCTTGAGTATCGGGGCATAAGACCCCCACATGACCGCAGCAATTCTCATGAAATAAATAAACCTCCCCGGGTCTTTTTTGTCGCTATCTTTTCCCGTTGGGACAAGTACACTATTGGTGTATGATGAATTTGAATAAGTTTAACACGAGTTCTCATCATAGTTTAAAAATGAAATATTTAATAGGTTATGAAATGAAATTCCGGTGAAGAGTTCATCAAAATTTCCATATTTTTATCCGGTGACACCATGCAGCAGTTCGAAGAGATCTACCCGTTTTCAGCAATTGTCGGCCAGGAGCAGATGAAAAAGGCGCTTCTTTTGAATGCGATCAACCCGAAGATCGGCGGAGTGCTCGTCAAGGGCGAGAAGGGGACGGCAAAGTCCACTGCTGCCCGGGCCTTGGCGCGCCTGCTCCCGGACCGGCTGGTGGTGCAGGGCTGTATCTTCGGCTGCGATCCGACGGACGAGAAGACGATGTGCCCCGACTGCCGGAAGAAATTTCCCGGGGTTACCGCAGTAACGGCCCCGATGCGCGTGGTTGAGCTCCCGATCAGCGCAACCGAGGACAAGGTCGTGGGCAGTCTCGATATCGAACATGCGCTCAAGACTGGTGAAAAAAAGTTCGAACCCGGCGTCCTTGCGCAGGCAAACCGGAACATCCTGTACGTGGATGAAGTAAATCTCCTAAACGATCATATCGTTGATGTCCTTCTCGATGCCGCTGCAATGGGTACCAACGTGATCGAACGCGAAGGAGTCTCGTACGCCCATCCATCGGCGTTTATCCTGATCGGCACCATGAACCCCGAGGAGGGGGAGCTGCGCCCGCAGCTTCTGGACCGGTTCGGGCTTTGCGTGGAGATCGAGGGCATCCACGATGCGGAGACCCGGGTCGAGGTGATAAAGCGGCGCAGAAAGTACGAGGACGATCCCGGTGCGTTCCTCTCAGAATGGAGTGCGGGCGAACAGGATCTGCGCGACCGTATTGTCCGGGCACAGAAACTCCTGCCGGAAGTCCGGGTCTCCGATGACATGCTTCGGATGGTCGCCCAGATCTGCATCGATATGGCCGTGGACGGGCACCGTGCCGATATCACGATGGCAAAGACCGCGGCAACGATCGCGGCGTACAACAACCGGACTGAAGTCACCGAAGACGATGTGCGGGAAGCGGCCGCCCTAGTCCTTGCCCACCGGATGCGCCGCCGTCCCTTCTCCGAGCAGCAGATGGACAAACAGAAGATGGAAGAGTCCATAAAAAAATCGCAGAACCCGCACCAGCAACCGAAAACTGAGCACGAACACCCTCACAGCCCTCCCCCGCAGGAGAACCGGAACCCGGACGGATCTGCCACCACGCAGTTCGCCGAAGGGTCCCCGTTTTCTCTTGACCGGAAATCGTTAGCGCTCCCGCGGAGAATGGACGCATTCCGGCGCGAAGGAAACGGGCGGAGGAGCACGACCGAATCACGCGACGGGAAGTATACCGGGAGCCGGATCCCGTCAGCGCCCGGTCCCGATATCGCGCTTGACGCCACGATCCGTGCAGCCGCCCCGCACCAGCGGGAACGCGAAGGGGACCTTGCAATAAAGATCGCACCCTCGGACCTGCGGGAAAAAATCCGGGAGAGGAAGATGGGAAACACCGTCCTCTTTGTAGTCGATGCGAGCGGCAGCATGGGAGCGCAGCAGCGCATGACTGCGGTAAAAGGTGCGATCCTCACTCTCCTGATCGACGCCTACCAGAAGCGCGACCGGGTCGGGCTCGTGGTATTCCGGGGAAGCAGCGCCGAGGTGCTCCTGCCGCCGACATCGAGCGTGGAACTTGCCCGGAAGTACATGCAGCAGCTCCCGGTCGGGGGAAAGACGCCGCTCGCCTCCGGTCTTTTGCGGGGATTCGAGGTCCTGGAGCGGGAACGCATGGTTAATCCCCATGTCATCCCCCGGATGGTCGTGATCTCGGACGGGAAGGCAAACGTCGGCATGGGCTCCGGCTCCCCGCTCGATGATGCAAGGGAGGTGGCGTCCCGGATACGCGAGGCGGAGATCCCGTCGCTTGTGATCGATTCCGAGCAGGGCTTCCTTTCGTTCGGCCTTGCCCACACGCTCTCGGACGAGCTTGGCGCAAAGTACCTCCGGCTCGAAGACCTGCAGTCAGAACAGCTTGCAGAGATCGTAAAGGGAATCGGGATGTAAGTCCCCCGGCTGCGCCTGTGTGAATACTATAAAAAGAGGAATTTCTTGTCCGATCCGTCCTGCCCGCCCGGTTCTGCGCCACAGCCCTCTGTCAATACCCTGTACAAAGCGGGGAGCCGGCGGCGGATTATTCTTATCGCAGCGCTCCTGCTGGGGGTTGTTGCGGCAGCAATCCTCTCGGCAGGAATCGGTACCGTCTCCATCTCACCGGAGGATACGGTGCTCGCGGTCGCCCATGCATGTGCGGTCTCGATCCAGAACTTCCTGCACACGTACCTTCCCGCAGTCGGGAGCTGGTACGATGCGATCCCGTTTACCGTTCCCGCCCCGTCAAACCCTCAGGCAGAACTGATCGTGGTCGGCTTCCGGCTGCCCCGGATCTTCCTTGCGATTCTAACCGGCATCAGCCTTGCCGTTGCCGGGGCGGTGATGCAGGGACTGCTCAGGAATCCGCTCGTGAGCCCGTTTACCTTGGGGCTCTCGTCAGCGGCATCGTTCGGGGCTGCGATTGCAATCGTGATCGGGCCGGCAGTCCTCGGGGGGCTTCTGGCCATCGGCAGCAACTCATTTATCATTATCATGGCGTTTGTTTTCGGCTGGCTCTCGATGCTTCTGGTGTACGCGATCTCCCGGGCCCGGGGCGTCAACCAGGCAACGCTCGTCCTCTCGGGAGTTGTCATCGGGTACATCTTCTCGGCCGGCATTACAGCGCTCCAGTATATTTCGAGCAACGAGAAGCTCCGCGACCTCATGGTCTGGCTGATGGGAGGAATGTGGGGGGCGAGCTGGGGCGCGGTGCTCCTCCTTATCCCGCTCACGCTTATCCCGTTTTTCCTTCTGGAACGGATGGCATGGGACTTAAACGCTCTTTCGGCCGGCGATGACGTTGCAAAGAACCTCGGCATCAATGTGAACCGGCTCCGGCTCTCGGGGCTTATGATTTCGACCTTTGCCGCATCGTGCTGCCTTGCCTTTACCGGGATCATCGGGTTTATCGGCCTGATGGGTCCGCACATCTGCCGGATGATCATAGGAAACGATCACCGGTATCTCATTCCCTGTGCGGGGCTGATGGGGGCCGCGATCCTTCTTGTTTCGGATACAGCGGCGCGTACAATCATGAGCCCGGTCGAGATCCCGGTTGGTGTGATCATGTATGTCCTCGGGGGGATTTTTTTCCTCTTTTTGATCATGCGGGCCCGGGGGCGGGGGCTGTATTAGGGGGGACCTGGCATGGAACTGGTACTTGAGGGGGTGAGTAAAGCCTATGGGACGCAGATGGCGCTTGACGGGGTTTCGTTTTCCGTACACCCGGGAGAGGTCGTGGCGCTTGTGGGCCCGAACGGCTCGGGCAAGTCCTCGCTCATCAAGGCCATCGCGACAATCCATACAACAACCGGTGGTACGGTTTCGATCGATGGCAGGGATGTCCGGGCCATTGATCCCATCGAGCTTGCTATGCTCCTTGGGTATGTCCCCCAGGGATTTTCGTACACGCTCTACTCGACCGTCTTTGAAACGGTGCTGATGGGCAGACGCCGGTACATCAAATGGTCGGTCTCGGATGAGGAATTGTCCCGGGTCCAGCGGGCGCTCGATGCGCTTGAGATGGGGCAGCATGCCGCCAAATTCATGGACGAACTCTCGGGCGGCGAGCGGCAGAAGGTGTTTATCGCCCGGGCGCTTGCCCAGGAGCCCCGGATCTTTTTATTCGACGAACCGACAAGCGCCCTTGACATCCGGTACCAGATCGAGGTGATGGAGACGATGCGCCGGATCACCCGGGAGCAGAATTCGTCCATGATCGTTGCCGTCCACGATCTCAACCTTGCGTACCGATATGCAGATGCAGTGGTCGTACTCAACCGGGGGAAGATGGTGGGGTACGGGAAGCCCTGTGATGTCCTGACACCGGACTGCATCCGTTCGGTATACGGTGTGGATTCGTTTGCCGTGGAGAACGAGTATGGGAAATTCATTGTGCCGTTTCGGGCCCGGGAATCGTCGGGGATATGAGGGGAAATATGTCCCGTTTACCGCTGGGTTTGGTTGAAAAAATGGAAAAACAGAGGATGAAAGAGAATGGACGTTAGGGCAATCTTCTCCGATTCGTTTGCGTTCACCCGCAAAGCATTCCTTGGGGATCCTGCGCGGAGTATTGTCTTCCTGTTGCTGGGATTGTCCATGGGTTTTTTCCTTTCGGCAAAAAACATCATCCCGCAGCCGGGGCATTTCAGGATCTGCTGGCAGATCTTCTATTCATGGTGGGTCTGGGGAATCCTTCTGATTGTCTTTTGGCTGACATATACCCTGTTCGAAGGATACCAGGTCCGGATTTTTCGGGGATCTGCGGCTCCTCCCTCGTTTGACAAGGGGACGTGCCTGATAAAAGAGGGTGTGCTTGCTGAACTCCTGATACTGATATTGTCACTACC